>DATJEX010000163.1:0-19694 GCA_035496135.1 Bacteroidia bacterium | reverse complement strand
CAAGCGCTTCGATGTAGAGAATGTCTTTCGCGGCGATTCGAACAAGGCGCGTTCCTTCTTTCTTGATGAACAAACCGTCTTCGCCGTTTTCAGCGTCTCCGTTCATATTCTGCTGGATCATCTGCGCTTTGATACTTGCTTTGAGAAAGCGTGCGTAATCGACAGGTTTGAGCAGGAAATCCGTGACTTCGTAATCGAACGCTTCGGCGGCGTATTCTTTTTTCCCGGTCACGAGAATGATCTGGGGAATGGATTTGAAAGTTTTGAGAAAATCGAGGCCGGTCATTTCAGGCATTTCCACGTCGAGAAAAATAAGATCGATCTTTTTTTCGCGAATGATCTTCAACGCATCCGGAACGGAAGAAGAAACTCCGGCGAGCTGCAGGAAGTCGGTGCGTTCTACGCAATGCTGAATAGAGCGACGAGCGATCTCGTCATCATCGATAATAAGGCAATTCATGGGCATAGCAATATAGTGCAGTCGCATTAGATGGGCAAATTATTTTGCCTCCCGCAGGCCGGCGCGCGGGTAGGCAGCAGTGAAGTACAGCGGAGCTGACTTCACTGCGAGTCGGGGCAGATTCGTAATGCTCCAGAGGAGCATCCATACGGTAGTCCTCAACGCACAATGTCAAATGAACAAGTGAAAAATTTTACGCTTTGGAAGAAACGTAACGATACAACTGGAAATTTCCTTTTTCCATGGCTGCGTTGATCTCGTTCACCATTTTGTCGCGCACGAGATCCCTGCTTCTTTTCTGCTGGATCAATCGCATGGCGCGATCGGCGTAGAGAAATGCTTTGCGCGAATTGGAAATTCCGGAAGCGAGATGATCGTCGATCGCTTTTGCCAGGTCGGCCGCGCCTTCGAGATTGAGCGCGCTTGTTTTGACAACAACAGGAGTCCAGCCCGATTCTGATTTTTTGTGCAGCAGCGGCTGAAGATTCTTGATGAACGTATTCGCGCCAGGACGATCGGATTTATTCAAAACAAAAATATCGGCGATCTCCACGATGCCCGATTTCATCGCCTGCACATCATCACCCGACTCGGGAACAAGAACGAGAACAGTGGTATCGGCAAGTCCGGCAATTTCCACTTCGGATTGCCCCACACCAACTGTTTCGATGAGCACGAGATCGAATCCTGCAGAGCGGATGACATCACACACTTCGATCGCCTTCGCCGAAAGTCCGCCGAGATTGCCGCGCGTTGCGAGAGAACGGATGAACACATTCGGATCGGTGAAATGTTCGGCCATGCGCAAACGGTCGCCGAGAATGGAACCGAAATTGAAAGGAGAAGTGGGATCAACAGCGATGACGGCGATCTTTTTTCCGAGCGCGGAGTAATGCCCGATCATCATACTGATGAGTGTGCTTTTTCCAGCACCCGGAGGACCGGTGACACCAATGACGGGAGCGAGTTTTTCCATTTCGAGTGAAGAAAGGAATTCTTCCGACCCTGGAAGATCATTCTCCACCATGGTGATGGTTTTGGCGAGAACTTTTTTGTCTCCTGACTGAAGTTGTTCTAATAATCCGGATGGCATCTTTTCAAAGATAAGCAGAAAGCAGTAGGCAGTAAGCAGTAAGCGGAAAGCAGTAGGCGGGAAAAAGAGTTGGCGGCAATGAAGTACAGGCAAGCTGACTTCATTGCGTGTCGGCGGGGAAAAAGGTAGGTGATTTTGGAGAGAGCATTTGCGCGTTGCAAGTTTACCACGGAGGTACGGGGACACGGAGTTGCACGGGGAAGGTTTTAGGGAGAATGGAATGTTGTAAATTGAGGTATGCAAAAACAATTCTATTTATTATTTCTTCTTATGGCTTTTCTTGGATGCTCAAGCGAGAATGAAAATCATATTGCGAAATCCAATAATATTGAACTCATCGATTCATCACTGATCGGTCAAACAATTAATGAAGCAATCAAGATACTGAGAATTGACTCATCTGAATTCCATATTGTTCATGAGCCACCAATGATAATTCGAGGGTTATCAATTGAAGAGTCAGATACATGCGAAATCAGATTATATGTTGCACGAATTATGGACACAGCCAGAGGATGTGATTTTGGAGGATGGAAAATGAAAGGATTTCATCAAATCGAAAACGCAAAAGTCATTGGAGTTGGATGGAGTAAACCAAAATCAGGAAAGAAAAATCACGTTGGTGAAGTGATTGCCTATTACGAGTATTAATTTCTCCGTGAACCTCCGTGGCCCCGTGTCTCCGTGGTGAAAAAGCTACTGGATGAACCAATTTTAAACTCCGTACTTTTACCGACGAATGAATCCCACCAAACTTTCTGTCGTCATCATCACGTTCAACGAAGAGCGCAACATCGGCCGTTGTATTGATTCGGTGGCAGCAATCGCGGATGAGATCGTGGTGCTGGATTCTTTTTCAACTGACGGAACAGAACAGATCTGCAAAGAGAAAGGTGCGAAATTCTTCCAGCACAAATTCGACGGGCACATTGAGCAGAAGAATCGCGCGATCACGTACGCGACGAATCCATATGTGCTGTCACTCGACGCGGATGAAGCTTTGGATGAAACATTGCGGAAAGAAATTGCTGTTGTAAAAAAAGATTGGCAATACGATGGCTACACAATGAATCGCCTGACGAGTTATTGCGGGCAATGGATCAAACACAGCGGCTGGTATCCGGATGCGAAACTGCGGTTGTGGGATTCAAGGAAAGGAAAATGGGGTGGAGTGAATCCGCATGATAAATATGAGTTGAATGACAGGAGTGCGAAGACGAAACATCTGAAAGGAGATATCCTGCATTACAGTTATCATTCCATCGAAGATCACATCAAGCAGACGGAAAAATTCTCAACGATCTCGGCGCAGGCGCTTTTCCAAATGGGAAAAACATCGAGTGGATTTCATGCGATGATGAAGAGCTGGGCGAAATTCTTCCGCAATTATGTTCTGAAAGCCGGATTCCTCGACGGGAAATACGGATACATCATCTGCAAAATTTCGGCGCAGGAAACGAGAATGCGATATAAGAAGCTGGCGGAGCTGAACAGAAGGAAAAAAGTGCAGCGATCTCAAAATCACAATTAAAAATCTGCGAAACTCCGCGAACTCTGCGAGAGAAAAGTAAAAACGGAATTTTGAGATTGCTGCGTATCAATCTTCCGGAGAAGCGGAAGTTCCCACGTTGTACGAAGTATTGATCGCGCTTTGTCGTGGCATCGCGAAGAGCAATATCGCGTTGAAGAAGGCGAAGAAATTCACGCCCTGTTGTGTTTCGAGTGTATCATCATCGAACATCGACATCGCCACGATGATGAAGAAAGCGACGTAGAGAAAACTCTTCCAGCGTTTCATGGAGAATGGCGCGTAGTATAGCATGAAAATAAAATAGAGCAGGCCGGGAAATCCGAGACAAACGCCGATCGACAGAAACTGGTTGTGCGAATGCAGCCACCAGAATTCCTTCTCCAGTTTCGATCCTTCCGTGTTGTACAATTCTTTGTAAGCCAATTCCTGTCCGCCCGTGCCCACGCCCACCCACGGATGTTTCTTCATCGTCGACCACGCCGTCTTGGCGAGTTCAACACGCATGCTCACGGAGTTTCCACTCGGATTGGTGCCGTGCGAGTAATGGAAATATTCCCAGCACACCTGGTACAAACGTTTCTCCATTGGCGAACGCGTTTTGTCCTTGTAATTCGTCACACCATTTTCCACATCATGAATTTCGGCGTCGGTGAGTTGAGCCAATCCAGCGGCATCCTTGCGCAGGCCTTTCGAGGTCATGTAACGGAAAAGTGTGATGCTTAGCCAATATCCTTTGTGATCACGCGCGGTATCAATATCGAATTTGCTGCGGAGTTTCCAGCAGGAATCAATTTCCTTCCAGCAGATATTGATCATCACTTCATTCCCGTTCTCCACCATTGGCCAGTTGAGACGGTGATCGTATTTATTTCCGAGCGCCGTGTATTCGTCGAGCGTTTTGAAGGTCGCCGGAACGTACGTGAAATTCTCTTTGTACACTTTGTGCATCATCGCGTACGCACCAATGCCCGCGCCCGCGTAAAGCACGATAAGCGCGTAGGCGAGTTTTTTTCTGTTGTACAGAAATGCCATGAGCAATAATAACAATGCTCCGCCTGCAAAGAGAATGACGATTCCGGTCAGCGATTGCATGTGCTGCATGAACCAGACGAACCAGGCTGTTCCGGCGATGCAGCAAAGGCGCACGATGATATTTTTATTCCGCACGAACCACCGCGCGAAAAGAAAGATGCTCAGCACACTCATCAGTGAAAGCCGGATGAGCGGAACAAAAATGGATGCGTCGCGGTAATCATTGATGGTTTTTTTCGTGTGAATGAATCCGTGCATCACACCAATGGTCGTGAATGAACTGATGAAAACGGCGAGTGTGAAAACGAGAAGGATCGCTTCAAAGAATTTTTTCTCGAGCGGATCGGTTGTTCCGATCACCAGCGGAATGATGAGCAGCGGAAGTTTGATCTTCACGTCGAGCCACGCCGCCGCGGGATCGGCGCTCCACATGGTTCCGATGAGATGAAGCAGGAACAAGCCCATGAGGACCGGGATCGCTTTCCTGGCGCGGAACAAACGGAATTTCGCTTTGAAATTTCCTTCAAATACCCAATTGAATCCAAGAATGAAAAGGGAACCGCCCACGAAGAATTTTCCCAGCGAAAGAGAGGCGGCCATGGTGAACAGGCCCAACAGGTACAGCCAGCGATGATACTTTTCCCCTAAAAGCAATTCGTGTGTGGTAGGTGAGAGGCGAAATTACGCAACTTATCGCGCTTAATCGTTGTTCTCCAGGTCGGCGCGTTGCTTCGGCTTGGACGATTTCACGATCGTCGTGAGAATGCTGTTGTACTTCGACTGATCGAGGAGAATTTTTGTCGCGTCGAGCAATTCCGGATCATCTTTCAGGGAAGCAGCGACCCGGCCTGAAGCGTAGTAATACCGCGAAGAAATTTCCGCTTCGAGCAGCACTTTTATTTCGCTCTTGAATTCCGTGAAATCATCTTCCTTCGATTTATCGATCTTCTTTTTCATCGCGTCGTATTCGGCAGTCACATCGGCGAATGAATTATTCTTCTCCGCATGTTTTTTGAAATTCACAAGATCCTGTTCTTCGCGTATAACGTAAGTGTAATCCTGCGTCTTCGCCCATTTCACAAAATCATCATACTGCGCATCGGTCAACCGGAATTTATCCGGCTTGTCGATCGAAGCGTTGTTCTTCGCGAACGTGGTGGCGTAATTGAAGATGATCGCTTTTGCTAAAAGTGTATCAGCGAGAACGGAATATTTCCTGGCGGGCAATTCATCATCGGGAATGATTCCCAATCCGTTCCAGACGATCCTTCCGTTCTTTGTTTTGTAAGAAGTGATGAGTGAATCGGAAACACGCACAAGCGTTCCATCCGCTTTCCTGTTCTCATAATCGATCGACTGAACACAGCGTCCGCTCGGTATATAATATTTCGCCACGGTCACTTTGAACATGGAACCATACACAAGCGGAAGTGTCTGCTGCACGAGTCCTTTTCCGAATGAACGCTGACCAACGATCACCGCACGATCAAGGTCCTGGAGGGATCCTGCAACAATTTCAGAAGCAGAAGCGGACCATGCGTTCACCAGAACTGCCAATGGGATTTTCGTGTCGACCGGATCCACTTCAGTATAGAATTCCTTGTCCCAGTCTTTCACGCGCCCGCGCATGGAAACAACAAGTTGTTTTTTGTCCACGAAAATATTCACGATGCCGACTGCTTCAGTCAGCAGTCCACCCGGATTTTCACGAAGGTCGAGCACGATGGAAGTCGCGCCCTGTTGTTTAAGATCCATCACCGCCTGGCGAACTTCAAGCGCAGCATTCGCCTGGAATTCATTCAAACGCAGATATCCGACTTTATTATCGAGCAATGCGGAGTAGGTAACATTTTTCTGTTTGATCTCCTGGCGGGTGAGGGTGAATTCCTGCGGCGCGTTTTCTCCCGGGCGCTGGATCTTTATTTTCACCGATGTGTTCGGCAACCCTTTCAATAATTTTCCGATCTGCTCATACGTTTTTCCCTTGCACACTTTTCCATCTACTTCGAGCAACACATCTCCTGCTTTCAGACCGGCGAGTGCGGCCGGAAATCCTTCGTACGGTTCAGCAAGAACGATCTGGTCCCCGATCATTCGTACGGAAGTTCCGATTCCGCCGTATTCGCCGGTGGTTTCGTAACGATAATCTTCAATGTCTTCCTGCGGATAAAAATTCGTGTACGGGTCGAGTGAATTCAGCATCGCGTCAATTCCTGTTTTCATCAGTCGGCCCGGCTGCGGTTCATCCACGTACAGTTTATTCAATTGCTGATACACCGTCCCGAAAATTTCCATGTTCTTGGAAATTTCAAACAGGTGATCGTCTTCATTGTCTGTCGCGGCGAACCCGATGAACCCGGCGAAGATGACGAGTAGCGGAAAGATGTAATTCGTTTTGCGCCGGAATGCGCGCAGTGTTTTGCGGAGAATATTTTTTGTGCTCATGCAAAAAAGTTTTCAGGGTACAGGATCGTGGCCATGTCCGCCCCAGGGGTGGCAACGGCCGATCCGTTTCATGGTGAGCCATCCACCTTTGAATGCGCCGTGTTTCCGGATCGCTTCTACTCCATACGCGGAGCAGGAAGGTGAATAACGGCAGGAGGAGGAGAAAAGCGGGGAGAGTGTGTACTGGTAAACGCGGATGAATCCGATGAAGATCCAGCCGATGGATCTCGAAAAAATATCAGGTTTTTTTACGATCACCGGTTCCATCATTCGCTTTGATCAGTCTTTGTAAAGTTAGGACAATTTTAGCGTCACATTCCTTCAGTTCCACTGGCGATTTGTGAAGAAAAACAAAAAGCACATTGAGTTTTCTGTTGTCGGCAAGGAGTGCTTCGTAGAACGGTGCTTTGTGCCGGCGATACGATTCGCGGCAAATGCGTTTGATGTGATTGCGGTCGACCGCTTTTTTGAAATTCTTTTTCGGAACGGCGAAGGCCACGCGCGCGGGAAAAGGCATTTCTTCCTTCGTCTCCATCCAGATGACGCGGAACGGAAAAAGGAAAAAAGAATTTCCTTCCTTGATGAGTGTATCAAAGATCTTTTTTCCTGACAGGCGTTCTGATTTCTGAAAAGTATGACGCATGAGCACCGTTGAATTTTGAATTGGATCATTTTGCATCGGCAACATTCATTACACCGAGGAGAAAAAGTGTTCCGGCCAACAGGAAACCTACCACCACAATTATTCTTTTGCCATTCTCCACCCAGGCTTTTCCGCTCCAATGCTCTTTTTTCAGATCGCGGATCACGAGGAAACCAATGCCAATTGCTGCCAATAACAGGAGGACACCAACGATATAGTTTGCCATGAATTTTACGTTTGCAGAAGAGTGAAATAAAACAACCCGGTAGAAAAAGAACGCTGAACTATTTTTTGTTCGCCTTCTTGATGTATTCTTCTAGCGCCATCGTCATGGAAGGTGTTCCGGGTTTCGGCGCATGAATGTCGACACGCAGGTTGGCTTCTTCCATTGCTTTGGCAGTGGTCGGACCAAAAGCGGCGAGACGTGTTTTATTCTGTTTGAACTTGGGGAAGTTCTTGAAGAGCGAAGTGATGCCCGACGGTGAGAAGAAAACGAGAATATCGTAGAATACATCGGCCAGGTCGCTCAGATCGCTGCAAACGGTGCGGTAGAGAACTGCTTTGGTATAATTGATCTTGTGTTTATCGAGGATCTCGGGAATATCTTCCTTGTGAACGTCGGTGCACGGGTAGAGATATTTCTCGTCCTTGTGTTTGCGGATGATCTCGATCAGATCGTTGAAGGTTGCTTTGCCATGGAAGATCTTGCGCTTGCGGTACTGCACATATTTCTGCAGGTAGTAAGCGGTCGATTCCGAGATGCAGAAATATTTCATCGTGTCCGGAACCGTGAAACGCATTTCCTGGCAGATGCGGAAGAAATGGTCGACAGCATTCCGGCTCGTAAGAATGACAGCTGTGTAATCGGCAAGATTGATCCGCTGCTGACGGAACTCCTGGGCAGGGACTCCTTCTACATGAATGAATTCACGGAAATCGATCTTGAGGTTGTACTTCTTCGCAAGGTCGGCATAAGGATTCTTATCCGTTTCCGGCCTTGGTTGAGTAACAAGGATGCTCTTTACTTTAAGATCGGTATTTTTCGAAGCAGCCAAATCAGGTAGTCTGTAGGGGTTCCACTTCTTGAAAATTGACCATGAACAGCTTTATTAGCACGACAAATGGCAAGAATTCAAGGGTGCAAAGGTATAGAATTAAATAGAATAAGGAAACAGAGGAGGTCCCCATTCCTATGAGAAAGACCCTTAATAGTCTGTATATCAAAATAATGGCGATTGAGAGAATTCCTACCCAAACGAGGAAATCTGAGGGAATCTGGCGGGCGTAAGCTAAAAGCAGCACTGTTGGAAAAAGCACCAACCCGATTGCCTTATTGAAAAGCAGGATGTTATAAGCATATTCTCTCGAGAGTTCCTTCAGATCGAAAATACTTCCAATGATCCTTGTGACCGCGATCTTGATGAAGTATGCGGCAACGAGGAGCAGCATGATGGTTCCAGCGGCCTGCAAACCATCCGGGTCGATCCCCAGGAACCTGGCCACGCTCCTGGCAAAAATGGCCATCATGAGCAGATAATTGATGAGCAGAAAAACAGAGACACGTGAACTGATCACTGACTCTTCGCGATAAGCGACACTTACCGTAGAAACACGGATAAAAGCGTTGAAGAGCAGAAGGAGTCTGCGGTAGTCGAACACCCGCAGCATGATGAGTAGTGTGAAGCAGGTGAAGAGGACGGCTGCGATCCACCAGTTATCATGAGAAGAAGGAAGGAGTTTCGGATGAAAGCCATTGGTGCCAAGACTTTGTAATTGCAACACGATCAAAAGCAATTTCAATCTCATCCGGTAACGCTTTACGCAAATGTACTTATTCGACCGGGCACCAAAAGAAAATCCTGCCGGGTGACAGGATTTTCTGAATAACTGAAGCGGAAATTATTTTGCCGAAGCGTTCACCATTTCGGTATGAACGGTTACGTCGATCGACTCGGCGATCTTGGTTCCCACCGCTTCCGGGACGGTGATCTTGTGGTCTTCGAGTTTGATCTTGAACTTGCTGTCGATGATGACCTTCCCGCTTTTCACGGTAACTGTTGCGTTGATGGTACGCGGTTGAGCAACACCATGGCAGGTAAGTGTCCCGGTGATCGTCACACTGGTCACACCATCTTTGGTATAATCTACTTTTTCGTTGATCTTCCCTTTGAAACTCGCCATCGGGTATTTATCGCTCTCCATGTAATTCTCGTTGAAGTGTTCCTGCATCAGTGAATTCGGGAACACAAATCCCTTGATACTGATGTTGGCGATCACGTCACCGGTAGCAGAATTCAGAAGCATGGTGGCAACCGTATCCGTAGCGGAAATATTCTCCATCGGGGTATAGGAGAAGAAATCGATTTTCGTTTTTGTTCCTTTATAGATCTGGGCATTCATCGTTACTGCAGTGGCAAGTACGGCGATGAGAAGAAGAGCGGTTTTTTTCATAAGTTGATTCATTTAGGAATTGAAATACAATTTCAGTGCCAATTCCACCAGTTTTCAATAATACAGAAAAGTGGCCATTTCCGGCAGGTATCCGGCAGATTTAATAACCACTTATTCTTGAGACGAAAGAAGATGTTTTGGCTATTTTTGCACCTCCTTAAACAGAATCACCATTACTATGGCTACAGATAATTTCCAGGCTCCGGATTACTACCAGGTGGATGAACTTCTTTCGGATGAACACAAGCTGGTGCGCGATACCGCACGTGCGTGGGTGAAAAAAGAAATTTCCCCGATCATCGAAGAATACGCACAGAAAGCGGAATTCCCGAAACAGATCATCAAAGGACTTGGAGAGATTGGCGCATTCGGACCTTACATCCCGGAAGAATATGGCGGACCCGGACTCGACCAGATCAGTTATGGTCTGATCATGCAGGAACTTGAGCGTGGTGATTCGGGTATCCGTTCTACGGCGTCGGTACAAAGCTCACTCGTCATGTACCCGATCTACGCTTACGGAACAGAAGAGCAGAAGAAAAAATTCCTTCCGAAACTCGCGACCGGTGAATTGATGGGATGTTTCGGATTGACGGAGCCGGATTTCGGATCGAACCCGAGCGGAATGATCACCAACTTCAAAGACAAAGGCGATCATGTGATCCTGAACGGAGCGAAAATGTGGATCTCCAATGCACCTTTCGCAGATATCGGAGTAGTGTGGGCGAAGGATGAAGCAGGGGAAATTCGTGGATTGATCGTTGAAAGAGGAATGAAAGGTTTCACTACGCCCGAAACGCATGGCAAATGGAGTCTGCGTGCGAGCGCGACAGGTGAATTGGTTTTTGATAATGTAAAAGTTCCGAAGGAAAATTTATTTCCGACGATCAAAGGATTGAAAGGCCCACTCGGATGTCTGAATTCTGCCCGTTACGGAATTTCCTGGGGCGCGATTGGTGCGGCGATGGATTGTTACGACACGGCGCTTCGTTATTCCAAAGAAAGAGTTCAGTTCGGAAAACCGATCGGGCAATTTCAATTGCAGCAGAAAAAATTAGCCGAGATGATTACCGAGATCACCAAAGCGCAATTGCTTTGCTGGAGATTGGGTGTTCTGAAAAACGAAGGGCGCGCCACGCCATCACAAATTTCCATGGCGAAGAGAAATTCAGTCGACATGGCTTTGACCATCGCGCGTAATGCGAGACAGATGCTCGGCGGAATGGGAATCACCGGCGAATACCCGATCATGCGTCACATGATGAATCTCGAATCAGTCGTGACGTACGAAGGAACGCATGATATTCATTTGCTCATCACCGGTATGGATGTGACGGGGTTGAATGCATTTATGTAGTCCGCACGAGTGAAAGTGAAAGTGAATGTGAAAGGGACACGATGCATCGCGTCTGTCGGGTGAATGTGAAAGGGTTATTGTATTTTTCAGGCTTTCTTTTTCCTTTTCAAAATGAAAGGCAGTAAACCGATCAGGACGCAAACTCCTGCGTATAGCCAATACCAGGGAAGTCTGGCGCTTGCCGCATCCAATCCTTCTTTCGAATAGATCTTTTCCGAAACTTCAATTCCGCCATTGTCGGTGCGTTTAATACTTTCTTTGAGATAAACCACATTGATCCACGATCCTTTTTTCGCCGCCGTGTAAACATCTTCATCCATATAATCATGCGAAACGAGTTCATGCGCAGTGTCTGTTCCGATCGGTAAGTCAACATACAGATAGTAGTCGGTGCTATGCGATTTCCCTTCCCACACTTCTTCCGATTCTTTTTTCGTCACGCGTGCTTTTGCAACAACAGCGTTGTCGTATTTGGAAATTTCCCTTTTGTGCATGGCCATTGCGAAGAGAATGATAAGTCCGATGAGCGACATGCAGGCGAGCAGGATGATCTTTTTTGTTTTTGACATTTTGATATGGATTTGGGATTTGTCTATGCTAATCTATGGAACTAGTCCCACGAGTGAAAGGGAAAGTGAATGTGAAAGGGAGGAAAAGGAAAAAAGGTTTCTGCAAAACCCTTTCACCTTCACCCTCACTTTCACCCGTCCGGCAGTAGCCAGAGCAATAATTAACGAAGACCAGCGTTTTATTTTTCCGGCTGCTCCCGGCAAGGATGCCTGCTGTTTTCCAATCTGTTACCGTGAAAATTTAACCCGCCAGGCCCAACTGGCACAGCTCTTGCATAAAAAACAATAGGCTTCGGAGTGTAACTTTTTCCGCCCGATGCAGTTATATCATTACAACCCGACAAGGTTGTGGACCGTTTCGCAGTAAAAAACTCTTCGTCAAGAGAAATCAAGACGAATAAAACACACGCCATGAAACACATCCACCTACTCCCGGTCGCTGTTGCACTATTTCTCCCCGCGTTAAGCAACGCGCAAGACTTCGTCAACGGCTCCTTCGAACAGAACGGTAACCTGTGCCTGATCAACGCATCAACAACCGTTTTCAACGCAAACGTAAAACACACCCACGCTTTCGGAAGTTTCCGCAAACCCGACATCGCCTCGAACGATTGTGGTTTTGGTGAAGCGAAAGACGGCAACTGGTTCGTTGGCCTCGCGACGAATGTGCAGGGTGAGATCCGCTCCGAAGCGATCACGCTCGAATTGACAGCGCCGCTCGCGAAAGGAAATGATTACGCACTTTCTTTCTACGCACGCAAGCGTTCCTTCGCACCCGATGTGCAGGTAGGTGTGAGCGCGACCGATTCCACCGAGGGAGAAGTGTTCTACACTGTTTCTTCCAAATCGATCGGTGATGACTGGACACAATTTCAAATTCGTTTTACCGCTCCTGCGAATGGAAAATATATTTCAGTGCGCGCTTCGAATCCGAATACCAATTCCGGTGTATGGCTCGACGCGTTCAAACTGAATTCCGTTTTTGTTCCGGATAATGTGGTGATGGTTTCGAATACCAATACAGAACCGGATCATACCGCAGTGAGCAATTCCAATGTTGCGCAACAACAGCAAGTGGGATTGTATCCGAATCCGAGTGAAGGAGTTTTCAAAGTGGCATCCGATTCTTCCGGGCTCGCGCGCATCACAGTTTACGATATGGTGGGAACCACTGTAGAGAATCATGTAGCGACTCCTGAACAGCCGGTGCCGGATAGGATCGATCTCTCTGCGCAGCAACCCGGAATGTATTTCGCGGAACTTGTTACTGCGGATGGACAGAAGCTTACTAAACGCATAATAGTTTCCAGGTAGAAGGCCGTTACTATTCGCAGGGGAAGGTAAGCAGTAGGCAGTAGGCAGTAAGCAGTAAGCAGTAGGCAGTAAGCAGTAGGTAGTAAGCACTATGTAGTCACAATTACATTTACTGCATTCTGCTTAGTGCATCCCGCTTACTTTTTTCAAGGACTGACATCAGTCAACACATTGGCTGACCACCATCTTTTCGCACACATAGGTCGCGATATACATTTGTTACATGATTATTGAATAGCTGATCCCGTAAGGTCTCTATCAATAAGAAGAAAATAAAAGCTGGCCCCGTAAGGCCTCTTTGAAAATACGAAAGTTGATCCCGTAAGGTCTCTTTCAAAAACAGGAAAGCTAGCCCCGTAAGGCTTCTTTCAAAATACGAAAGCTGATCCCGTAAGGTCTCTTTCAAAAAAGCAAGCTGGCCCCGTAAGGCCTCTTCAGAAAAAGCCAACTGTAAAAGGTTGGTTTTTTTTATTGGGGAAAGTTGGAGGGAAAAAAGTTGTTCGCGGGAACGAACTGCGAACTCCCACGCAAGCGTGGGTGCGAAAATAGCGAAATGCGAAAGTGCGGATGTTGCGAAAGCTGTCCGCACTTTTCGTTTTCCGCAGTTCGAAGCTTTCGCACGGTCACGCAACGCGTGAGCGGATTCGCAGTTCGTTCCCCCAATTAAATATCTTGTAAATTGGTCCCAGCCATGTGGATCTGTCCGAAATGCAAACGTAAATTTCCCCAGCGAATTCCGAAGGAACATACCTGCTTGCAGGTTCCGCTCGATTCTCATTTTGAAAAGCGGGAACCGATCGTGAGGAAGATCTACGATGTGATCGAGAAGAAGGTGATGAAGTTTGGCGATGTGACCGTAGAACCGATCAAAGCTTCGATCGTTTTCAAAAAGACAGGAACGTTTCTCGCGCTTATTCTCCGCAAGGATCACATGAAGGTGGAATTCTTCCTGAAAGAGGAATACAATGCATTTCCGGTGGAGAAGACGATGCGTTACACCAAATCAAAAGTGGTGCATGTGGTTTCTGTTTCTTCAATAAGAGATGTGGATAAGCAGCTTTTGATGTGGATGAAGGAGTCGTATGAGCTTGCGAAATGATGTGCTGATTTGCTGATGAGGCGATGTGCTGATGGCATGTATGGATTTGCAAATGTGCAAATGTGTAGATGGGGGAATGCGGTATATTTAGCTTATAATTCTGACCTTATAGCTTTAACAATCTATAGTGTGATGGCTCGATTTTTTCAAAGATTTATTGTTTTGGTCTTCTATATTATGGTTAATTCATGCGACGATCCCACTGGTACTCCAGGTGCTGCAAGCGATATGAGTGAGGCAAAATCAATGGGGATTTTTGTAAAAGAGTTATATGCACCTGGAGGTGTTTGGAGAATAAATGACACGCTTCAGGTTCACGTAGAATCTGCTTGGATAGAACACAGATATAGGTACCCTCAACCAGGTAATTCTCCAACTATTTTATCAGGATACCAGATTCAGGTTGAGTCAAATGAAAAGGATTTAAAAAATTATGATATTACTTGGAAGATTGGGATCGATGGGTTCGCTTATTTTAGGAGTTCTTCTTACTCTTCGCTCCTTTCCGATTTAGAAGAAGTACCAGATGATTCTCTTTTAGTTTGGAAAGTTCAAAAGGGTACTAATTTATCCGAATGGTATGATAAGGTAATAATAGGGGAAGTTAGGTTGAAGAGCAAGTAACAGAAATAAGGCTACCTAAACTGAAGAGCAACTGAAATTCTCCGCGCAACCTCTGCGTCGGAGCTTGCCCCGAGCTTGTCGAGTGGGCGCCTCTGCGGCAAAAATATTGACAACGGCAATCTCCAGGTATTTTGAAACGCGAACTAACTTTCTTAGCCCCGGGCACGCGCCTGCTCCTGCTGCGCACGCACGGGACAGGTGGCAATTTGCTGCACAAAAGGTCTTGCTCCCAAGCGGGAACGAACTGCGAAATCGTTCACGCCCCTTCGACTTCGCTCTGGGCGTGACCGTGCGGATATGCGGAGTGCGAACCTGCGAAAATCGAATTCGGCATTCCGCATTTTAGCACTTCGAATATCCGCAGTCGCGCCGCGCCGCGACAGTTCGCAATTCGTTCCCCCTGAGCTCCGCCGAATGAAAAAAAATAATCCCATCTTCGTGTGACTTTTGATCCCTGGAGGGCTTATACCTATGAAAGTAAAGCCAACAGGGCCATGTTTACCGGAGTTATGTCAATAGAAAGTAAATACCACGTCACCGAAGCGGAGCTCGTAACTGAGACGGCCGAGATAGAGGCGGCGCGGCGTGATCCGGCAAAATTCGCCCCGCTTTACAATCGCTATTATGCAAGACTGCTTGGTTTCATTTACCAGCGTGTGGCGACGAAGGATGATGCGTATGATATCGCGTCTCAGACTTTCATAGCGGCGCTGGAGAATATCGGGAAATACAAGTCGCAGGGCGTTCCTTTTTCTGCGTGGCTTTTCCGGATCGCAATAAATGAACTGAACAGGTTTTACAGAAGAGCAAAAGTGCGCCAGGCCATCAACATCGATGACACGCAGGTAGAGGATATTCTCCAGGAGCTGGGAGAAGAAAATTCTGCGGTGACCGATGAGCGCCTGGCGAAAGCGATGCAACAGCTGGAACAGGATGAAATGCAGTTGCTGGAAATGCGATTCTTTGAAAAGCGTCCATTCAAGGAAGTGTGCGATATCCTGGAAATTTCCGAAACAGCAGCGAAAGCACGTGTCTATCGCCTGTTGGAGAAACTGAAAACAATTTATACCTCTTTAGTTTAAACAAAATGGACAAGTACAACATCAACCGAAACCGCGACCCGCTCACACCGGAGGACGTACAGAAGGGGAAAGACTTCGACACGTTCATGAAAGCGTATTCGGCAAGACCGAAACCTTTCTGGGGATCGAAAACGATGTACATGTCGATCGCGACTGTTGGGATCATTGCAGTGGTGGCAGGAACGTGGGTAGTGATGAACAACAGCGAAAGCACAACTCCGACTGAAAATCCAAAAACTGCATTCGTGACTCCACCGCTCGAAGGACTCGACGTGAAGGACACGACGTATTTCGTGGATGCAGCAGCCGGAGCCGATTTCATTTACAAAACAGGATCGTTCATCCATGTTCCGCAGAACGCGTTCGTGGACAGCGCGGGAAATCCGGTGAGCGGAAAAGTGGAAATTCATTATCGTGAGTTCCACAATACCGCGGAAATTTTTCTCGCCGGAATTCCAATGACGTATGATTCTGCCGGATCACGTTATCATTTTGAATCGGCAGGAATGTTGGAGATCACCGCGTGGCAGAATGGAAGGCCGCTGAAGGTGAATTCCGCAAGCCAGATCAATGTAGCGATGGCTTCCGACACGGCCGATCAGAAATACAATGTGTATTATCTCGACACGACGGCGAAGAACTGGAACTTCATCGCGAAAGACAAAGCGGTTGTCGCAGGATTCGTTGCAGATTCAACAAAAACAAAACCGTTGAGTGTTGCAGATGTCGCTCCGCCTGTTCTTCCGAGCAAAGCGGACAAAGCGAAACACAGTTTTGTGATCGCGTTCGAGCCGTCGGAATTCCCGGAGCTTTCTGTTTACAAAGGCGTGCGTTTCCAGGTAGATGAAACGAAGACTCCTTACAACAAGAAAGACAAGAACATTCAGTGGGAAGACGTGAACATCGCGCGCAACGCCGACAGGAAATCGTACACGGTGACGTTCATGCAGGGTGCGAACAAGAGCACGTATGTAACAGGCGTTGTCGTGGATGAAGCGAATTACGCAGGGGCAATGAAAGTGTACAATCAGAAGTATGAAGAATATCAAACCGCGCTGAAGAAAAAGCAGGATGATATTCTCACGGCGATGAGTAACCACGAGAATCAATTGATGAACGCCGATGCCCGGAGAATTTTCGTGAATGATTCGGTGCTCTCGATGGCGATGGCTGCGCGACGTGCGAATGTGGGTGATGCGAAGGAGAATATGGTGATGCGTGAATTCATCATCCGCAACTTCGGCATCTGGAATTCGGATTGCCCTGCTTCCTTGCCGCAAGGGCCTGAAATGTTCGTGCAGTTCATCGATTCAAAAACCAAAAAAGAAATTCAACTGTCGCGCGTTTTCCTCGTGGAAAAAGGCAAGAACGCGATCTGGACATTCTACGCTTCCGATTTCGCAAAATTCAGATTCAACCATGATGCAGAAAACCTGGTGTGGGCGATGACAAGCGATGGAAAACTCGCGGTCGTGAGTACCGACGCGATCACGAAGGGCCTTGATGATATGGCGAAAGCGAAGGGCGATGACAAGGATAAAAAACTGAAACTGGAGATGGAAGTTGCTTCATCGTCTACGCTCACAGGAGTGCAGGCGAGCCTGATGCTCGGCATCTGATCCTTGTCAGCCTTCGGTACATTTTTCTTTTTGTCAGACTGAGTGATTCGCCAAAGCGAATTGTATCGAAGGCTGACAAAAAGGAAAAACACTCAGTCTGACAAGAATTTTCACCAGTGAAATCCATACAACAAAAAAATGTCTGTGAGCGTTCTACGTTGACAGACTTTTTCATCTCCAAGTTATGAGCAACCTCTCTCGGAAATTTTTCGCAGCGATCGTATTCGCTTTCCTTTTCACGGCGACCAACGCGCAAACCACCGTGTCGGATACTTTTCATGTCAAACCGATCGAGTCGAAGATCGTTGTCACGCCGCAGAAATATTTTCTGTACGTGAACGAGGATAATTTTTTCAGGATCAAATATTCCGGGAAGAATAAAATGGGAAGAGTCGAATTCCGCGGAGGAACGGTGGAGCTGAAAGATTCCGTTTACAACCTGAAGGCGACGACCGGCGTCTCGGCCATCCTGGTGGTGTATGAAAAAATGAAAAGCGGGAAGGAGCAGATCCTGTACACGTGGACATACAAATTATTCTCGCGCGAAACGCCGAATGTTTATCTCGATG
The DNA here is from genome assembly GCA_035496135.1 of Bacteroidia bacterium. Classification (GTDB taxonomy): domain Bacteria; phylum Bacteroidota; class Bacteroidia; order Palsa-965; family Palsa-965. The sequence continues at coordinate 1,806 of DATJEX010000163.1, read as the reverse complement.
GCGTTCCGAATGATTCTTTCGCCGATCAGTTCGCAACGATCGCATTGGGAAAACTCACCGCGAAACAGAAATACGGAACCGATGCGTACCGGATCACTTCCTTCACGATGTATTTCCAGAATGGAACTCATTTCGACACGCTGCGTTCAACTTCGAACGTGATGACACCGGAAATGAAAAAGCGAGTGGACGCGATGGATGTAAAGAATAAAGGCGGAATGCTGCTGTTCGATGATATCAAAGCCGTTGGCCCTAAAGGCGAGATGGATCTTCCGCCGCTGAGAGTTTTTCTTCAGGATGGAGGAAGAATTCACGTTGGATTATAGGTGGTAGCAACGCGTCTGCTGTCGCCGGGTTTATTTTTTTCCAATCATATCTTAAGATATGATTGCGTGGCCGTCACTCCGAAAAATTTTCACCAACCTCTTGCCATTTCCGGAAATTTCCATTCCTTTGCGCCCTGTCCTGCTATTCTTCTGTACGAAAGAGTGGCAGGATTTTGTGTTTTTTAGGCAATCCAATTATTAATCATTAACCATTAATTATCAATCAAAAGCCATGTTAACTTTAGAGACAATGAAAACGAACCGCTGGACGATCAAAACGCTTCCTTCAAAAGAAAAGGTATTTGCGCTGGCGAAAGAACTGAATGTTCAACCGCTCATCGCGACACTTCTGCTGCAACGCGGGATCAATTCGAAAGCAGAAGCCGGAAAATTCTTTTCACCATCACTCGCGCAACTGCACGATCCGTTCCTGATGAAGGATATGGACAAAGCGGTGGCGAGAATTCAGCAAGCGTTGAAGAATGGAGAAAGAATTCTCGTGTACGGCGATTACGATGTGGATGGAACGACTGCTGTTGCGCTCGTGTACACTTTCCTCCGTTCGCAGAATGCCGATTGTGGATTTTACATTCCGGATCGTTATTCGGAAGGCTACGGAATTTCATTCGCGGGAATTGATTTCGCTGAAAAGGGAAAATACTCGCTGATCATCGCGCTCGACTGCGGAATAAAATCGAATGACAAGATCGAGTACGCCAATAAAAAGAAGATCGATTTCATTATCTGCGATCACCATCGCCCGGGAGAAAAGTTGCCGGACGCTGTGGCGGTTCTCGATCCGAAGCGTGATGATTGCAATTATCCGTATGATGAATTGTGCGGATGCGGGATCGGATACAAACTCGTGCAGGCGCTGGCGCAGGAGAATGAAATTCCTTCAACGCAGATCGAACCGCTGCTGGATCTTGTTGTTGTAGCGATCGCCGCCGACATTGTTCCGCTAACCGGGGAGAATCGTATTCTCGCGACGTTTGGCTTGCAGCGTATCAATTCTTCGCCGCGGCCTGGATTTGCCGCGATGATGAAACTGGCCAATCTCAAACGCAAACTTTCCATCAGCGACATCGTTTTCATTTTTGCGCCGCGCATCAATGCTGCGGGCAGAATCGATCATGGAAAATTCGCAGTGGAGCTTCTCACGTCAACGGATGAGAAGATCGCCTATGCCGCGGCTGAAGCCATCAACAAGAATAACACCGATCGCCGCGAGATCGATCAAAGCATCACCATACAGGCAATGGAAAAAGTTTTTGCTTTGCCTGATGCGGAGAAAAGAAAGTCAACGGTGGTCTTTGATGAAAACTGGCATAAAGGTGTGGTCGGAATTGTCGCATCGCGGCTGATCGAAAAATATTATCGTCCCACGATCGTGCTGACGGAATCAAATGGAAAAGTTTCGGGAAGTGCGCGGTCGGTTAAAGACTTTGACGTGTATGAGGCGATCGAAGCGTGCAGTGAA
>DATJEX010000162.1:0-3698 GCA_035496135.1 Bacteroidia bacterium | reverse complement strand
AAACGGAACATGCCGTGTGTCTCGAGTGTCACATCAATGCCATGAATATTCACGAACGAGTGATGCGCGTCGTGCATCATGGTAAAGAGATAACTGTTGCCGCCGGTAAAATTCATGAAGTAACCAAGCGCTTTGTTCACTTTCGGATTCGCCGAATACGCGCCGTGACAGGAATCGTGCACAATGTTGAATGCGATGGTGATGTTCACATACCCAAGCAGCGTGAAGGCGAGGATCAGCAGCAGTGGGTGCGGACTGAGAATGTTCGACATGATGAGCGCATACGTCGCGCACCAGGCGAGCATCACGATGACCGTCTTGATGACCATGGCAGCGTTCGCATGCTGCGAAATATTATTGTCCTTGAAATAGGCGTTGACCCTTTTGGAGAGTTCCCTCATGAATTCCGTTTTCTGAGGGGTCGTTTTGAAACGTACAGTTTTGTCCGAAGTGGTTTGCGCGATCATAGTTTTTCGATAGAAGTAATAATAGCGTGCTTTATCGGATTCAAACGTAGATGAATTGAATGAGCGAATTTACAACGCATCTGCCCATAGTTTGCAAGCAACAGAGTTATTAACCGCAAAAACTGAAAAAAAGGAGCACTTTTTGGCATTTTTCACTTCTGTTACCTATGTTCTCCGACAATAGAGGTAAGCAGTGCCACAAAGAAGCCTAAAGTCTATCTTTGCGCCAAAGTACCAGCTATGAAAATCGGGATCGTAAGAGAAGGTAAAATGCCGCGCGACAAACGGGTTCCGTTCACGCCCGCGCAGTGTATCCTTCTGCAAAAAGAGTTCGGACTGGAAGTTTATGTCCAGCCAAGTCCGTGGCGTTGTTTCTCGGACGATGAATATATTGCCGCCGGGGTTAAACTGAAAGAGGATCTTTCCGATTGTGATGTGCTGATGGGTATAAAAGAAGTGTCTGCTGCCGATCTGATCCCGGGTAAAAAATATCTTTTCTTTTCGCACACGATCAAGAAACAGGCGCACAACAAAAAACTGATGCTGGAGCTCATTCGCAAACGCATCCAGATGATCGATTACGAATGTCTCACCGATCCGCATTTCAACCGCATCATCGGATTCGGCCATTTCGCCGGAATTGTGGGCGCTTACAATGGAATCCGTGGTTACGGACTCCGCTTCGGTTTCTTCGATCTCAAACCGGCATGGCAATGTCACGATCTTGTTGAATTGAAAGAAGAACTGAAAAAGGTGCGTCTGCCGAATATGAAACTGATCATCACTGGAAATGGAAGAGTGGCGAACGGCGCGATCGAATTGCTGGGCATGCTGCACATCCGCCGCGTGACGCCTTATGAATTCACGCACTACAGTTTCCGTGAAGCCGTGTATTGCCAGTTGCATTCCTACGATTACAACGAACCGCTCAATGGTTCACAATGGGACCGCGATCGTTTCTATCATCACCCCGAAGAATTCAGAAGCACGTTCCGGAAATTCACACCGCATTGCGATCTGCTTGTACATTGTTCGTTCTGGGATCCGCGCGCACCGAAACTTTTTGAAAAAGCCGATATGCGTTCGCAGGAATTCCGCATCAGTGTGATCGCCGATGTCACCTGTGATATCGATGGATCCATCCCGTCCACCACCAAACCTTCCACGATAGCGGAACCATTTTATGGTTACAATCCGGTAACGGAACAGCCAGTGGAGAATTCATTCAGCAATGATGTGATCACCGTGATGGCCGTAGACAATCTTCCCTGCGAATTACCGCGTGATGCATCCGATAATTTCGGGAAGGAACTGATGGAAAAAGTAATTCCTGCTTTGCTTGGAAAAGATGAGGACGGAATGATCGAAAGAGGAAGTATCTGTAAGGATGGGAAATTGATGGAGAGATTCTCCTATTTATCTGATTATATTATTTAACGAGTGAAGGTGAATGGGAAAAGTGAAAGGGGATCCAAGCCCCTTTTCACTTTCACTTCTCACCTTCGCCCGCTCAATTCACAAACGTGAAATAATTGGCGTTGGTCACTCCTTTTACACGAAACGCATCCAGGTACGTCTTCTCTTTCGTCAACAATTGTTTCGGGTAAGCGGCGTAAGTCTTGTCATTGAATGCATACGAATCCGCGCCGGTACTTTTCTGAATGATATCGGAAGTGCGTTTGAAATTATCCACGGTCGCGGTGAATTCATCATCGAGTAAGGTGTACGCCACGCGCAGGTTGGTATTCGCCACCATCGCTTTGTAATCATCGGCATGATGAAGTTTCGCATCGTGCAGGTACGCGCCCATGAATAATTTGAATTCATAGTAAGCGAAATAGGTCGACGCGGCCTGGTTGATGAATTTCGAAGCGGTCGCGGTGTCACCTTTCTGCAATGCGGTTTGTGCGGCGAGTGTCGCTGCACGACAACCCGAATTGTACGCGGTGAATTCATTCAGCAATCCATAGAATCCATCGACGTTCGAAGAAACGATACTGCTGTCGGTGATGTACGGATCGTAACGGAAGATCCTGGTCTTTGCATCGGAAGGAAGGATCACCTTGATCTCGCTCGAAGGGAACAGAGTGGTCTGATCTACATCGATGTTGATGCCCGGTTCGATCATGTAACGATAGGAATGCGTGCCGCCTCTTTCATAATGATGTGTCGACTCGTGAATGACGGTTTCAAAATCACTGAACAGAACACTGGCAGTTGTATCGAGATTCCAATCGACATATTGTTCATCCACCAAACTGCGGTAACAGTCCGGCCCGCAATACGCTTCATCGAGAATTCCTTTATAAGGATTCGCGTAGGTCTGCACAAGATTCATGTAATATTTTTTCGCGTGATCCGCTTTCAGCGCTTTGATCTGTTCAACGGTGAGTGGCTTCGGCGCGGTCTTGTCCACTTCCAGCGATCTTCCGGCAAGCGGATTGAACGACCAGTCGTAATGATATTGTGCGTCATCGGAGAAATCAAGAACGGATTTCTTGTGACGGATCTTGTCCCAGCGTGTTTTGTAGAGCCCGCGATCGGAATAGAAATAGGTTTTTCCGCCTACAGAATTGAAACCGTGTTTGCGGTTCTGTGAAGTGAAAGAGATCTTTCCGTGAGTGATCTTGTAAATTCCCCAGTCGTGATACGTGTGTTTCTTGTCGTATCGCATGTAATCAAAACGGGAATTCTGTTTGAGCTGGAGCACATAGAGGTTTGTTTTTCCCTGTGTGTGAATGAACGCCTGTTCAACAGTCGTGGAATCTCCTTCTGCATGGAGAAAGGAAAAAGGGAATAGCAGGGCGAAAAAAAGGATGACGGTTTTCATACGCAGCCGGTTTTAGAGTGAAGTACGATTTCGTCATGATGGTCCTTTGATTAATAACGGGGTTTGTTTTCTGTTTAGTATCCAAAGCTGTTCCGGTTATTCACAAAGGAGGTTAAAATGAAACAGGTGGTGGAATAAACCCTGGAAGTGGTAGAGGCGGGAACGAAGTGCGAATGTTTGCGGAAATTCGAAGTGCGAACTTACGAGGTTACGGGTATTCGTTTTTCGCACTACGCATTTTCGCACATGCGCCATTACGCATGAGCTCGCACTTCGCTCTGCAAATCCGTCAGATTTGTAATCTGTATTCCCTGCCTACCGGCAGGCAGGTCCGTAGTAAATCTGTAATCCTCCCCGTTAGTAACTGGCGTACTCTTCCGATAAAAACTGTAACAGCGCTT
>DATJEX010000161.1:0-13724 GCA_035496135.1 Bacteroidia bacterium | reverse complement strand
GATCGGTTTGTTGATCACGATCTTTTCCGGTGTAAGCAGTGCGTAAGTAGTATCGCTGAAACTTCCGGTGAAGCCTGGTGTGCTGGTGCCGCCAAAGCAGGTGAAGTAATTAGGATCGTGAATGCAGAATCCATAAGCAGTGAGCGAATCGGAAGGGAAAACAAAAGAGCCATTCGCATCGGTGTTGATGTAAACTGTTTTATCTTCTTTTGTGTTGATCACTTCGATCTGTGTATTGGTCAGTGGGGTCAGGCTCGCTTTGTCTTTCACGGTCACTTTTACGAAGAACGCAGGATCGCGGCGTGTGAATTCGACGATGCGATCCGATCCGTCGTTCAATCCGCGGTTACTTGCGAAGTATCCTGATCTTCCATCGGGCATGTAAACGATCCCGAAATCATCCGCAGATGAATTGAAAGGAGCAGTCATGCGTTTTGGATCGGAAGGAAGATTGTTGCTGAATGTGCATTTGTAAATATCAAGTCCGCCCGCACCAACGAGTCCGTCAGTTGAATAATAGAATTCCTGGTCACCATTGGAAAGTGTGCGGATCGTCGGGAACATTTCGTTTCCGTTCGTGTTCACCGCGCCGGCGTTCACCGGTTTGGACCAGGTTCCATTGGAGAAGTCGGAATAATAAAGATCGTTTCCACCTTTTCCTCCCGGCATATCAGAAACAAAGAACATTCGTTTTCCGTCAGCGGTCACTGCAGGATGCCCGCAGGAATATTCATTGTCGTTGAAAGAAAGTGAAGTGACATTCGTCCACTCGCCATCGATGTATTGCGCCTGGCAGAGTTCAAGATGATTATCACGGTCTTTCGCTTCACCCGGTTTTTTATCCAGCGTGCGGCTGCGTGTGAAATACATGGTGTTTCCATCCGGTGTGATGATCGGAGTCGCTTCGTGCAGATCGGAGTTCACGTCACCTACGAGCGGAGTCGCCTGGTAATTGGAAAGATCAGCCTGGTAAATATCAAGGAATCCATCACCGCTGAAATTATCGGTAAGATCACCCGTTTTCAAAGGAGCGGCAGATGTAAAATACATTTTATCCTTGTAAACAAACGGACTGAAACATGCAACATCTGCTTCGGAAGCGAAACTTACATTCTGGATCGTATAGAATGGATTCACGACGGAGAATTGTTCAGGTGACTGGCATGCCGCCAATCGGTTCTGTGCGGCAACATCACCTGAATTTGTTTTCAGGTACTCAGTGAGCAGTGAAGCTGCTTCACTGTACCGGCCTTCTTCCTGCAGGATCGCTGCATAATGAAGTTTATCCAGGTCTGTCGCGCTTCCCGATGCGATCGCTTTCGCGTACCACTGTTCGGCTTCTGTATACCGGTTCATGTTGCGGTAACAATCGGCGAGGTGTAACATCGCCTGGTCGTCGCTGTTTGTTTTCAGATAATTCTCGTACAGCTTTGCTGCTGAAGAATATTGGTAATCGCCGTATTCTTTTTCGGCTTGTTTATAAAGCCGGTTGCCACAGGCACTGAGAAATAATGCGGCTACTATTGGAAAGGTGAATTTTGTTTTCATGTTGCTTATGGGTTAAAAGAATCGTGGTGAGCGATAACGGACCTCGTTATCTTTTACAAAATCCCATGCGATCATCAATTCGTGCGAACCGGAATTGTAAGAACGGAGATGGGTGAGTGAGAGATCGTACGCATAACCGATGCGCAGATTTTTTGTCGCCTGGTATTCGGTCATCGCAACGATGCCGTCGCCTGTACGATAGGTTCCGCCAAGCCAGAGTGTTTTGCAGAACAACACATTCAGGCTGTAGTCGAATTCAACCGGAACATTCTGTGTATACTTCACAAGAATGGAAGGTTTGATGTCGAGGTTTTTTCCTGCAGGAATCGCGTATCCGATGGTTCCGAAATAATGACGCTCGAGCCATGGATTGGAAGCATCCGTAATATTCATGACCGTTCCCGGTTTAAAGCTGATGACATTCGGAATGGAAACACCGGCGTATCCTCTTTCGGTGTAGAAATAAATTCCGGCACCTGCTACCGGGAGCATTTTTCCATTGACGTCACTCGCGAACGCCTGGTCGTTCTGATCCCATACGGTAAGTTGTGTAAGCTGTGCGCGATAATATTCGCCACCTAAACGTATACCCGCAGCGATCTTCGCTTTTTCACCGACTTTAAGATGATAGGCAAATGAGCCTGCAACCTGGAATCGTTCCGTTACACCGATCCTGTCGTCTGATAAGATGACGCCAAGCCCGATATTCTTTTTCTGCAACGGCATGTCGGCCGAGAGGAAGGTGGTGAACGGTGATCCGTCGAAACCAACCCATTGTTTTCTTCCGAGCGCCGTGATGTTGGCGTAGTCGTGGCTTCCGGCATATGCAGGGTTGATGAAGTGCCCGCTGAACATGTGCTGGCTGATCATCGGATCCTGCTGTGCGGAAATTTTGTGTGGCAGTGCGATGATTGTCATCGCGATCAATGCCTTTATGATATTTTTCATTTTCATTTTTTTATCTGGTTATACCGATTCTTTTTGTGCGGTTATCTGCGTAAGTCAACATATCCTTTGAGAATGATCTGTCCGTCGTTGATGTTCAGGACCACGAAGTAAGTTCCGTCAGGAAGCTGGTCACCGGAGTTGTTCATACCAACCCATGTGTTCATGTAATCTTCCGCGCTGTAAACTTTGTTGCCCCAGCGGTTGAATACTTCGATGGTATTATTCGGATATGCTTCGATACCGTGGATCACGAAGTAGTCGTTGCTTCCGTCCGCATTTGGTGAGTAACCGGTAGGCATCTCGAGCGCATAAGGCTCATTGAGCACGATGGATGAAGTAGTGGTGCATCCGTTACCGTCGGTGATGACGACAGTGTATGATCCTGCAGGGACATTCACCTGATCTTCGTTGGTGCTTCCATTTGTCCACTGGTAAGTGTATGGAGAAACTCCGCCGGAAACAGTCAGGTCGATCGATCCGTCGCTGCCACCGGGCATGGTCACATTGAATCCATCACTCTGAAGCGGGCTGGTTACGCTGCTCGTCAGAAGAGAAGTGTTGGTGATGACGAATGTGTCTGTTGAAGAACAGCTGTTCGCATCTGTAACAGTGACGGTGTAGATTCCTGCAACAAGTGAAGAGATATCCTCTGTTGTCTGGCCATTTGACCATGAGTAAGCGTAAGGTGTTGCACCGCCGCTGACTGAAAGATCAACAGAACCGTTGTTGTCGCCGAAGCACATTGGATTCTGGCTTGTTCCGGAAAGAACGACCGGCGCAAGTTGTGAGATCACGAATGAATTGGTGAGTACACATCCGTTCGCATCAGTTGTAGTTACCGAATAGGAACCTGCAGTGAGATTCGAAATATCCTGTGTTGTCGCGCTGTTCGACCATGCGTAAACATATGGTACAACTCCGCCACTCACACTGATATCAATGGAACCTGTGGAGAACCCGTTGCACAATACATCCTGTTGTGTGGATGTGAGCGCGAGTGCGTTCGGTTCTGTAAGTGTAACAGAAACTGTGCTGGTGCATCCGTTCGCGTCTGTCGCAGTGAGTGAATAACTTCCTGCCACAACACCTGCGAGATCTTCAGTCGTTGCGCCATTGCTCCAGTTGTAAGTGTAACCGCTGGTTCCGCCTGCTGTAACAATGTTCGCTGTTCCGTCTGAATTTCCGTTGCAGCTGATGTTGTATCCGTTGTAGTTGCTCACTGAAGCGATCGTTGTGGTGAACAATGCCGGTTCTGTAAGTGTGAACGAGAGATTGTCGCTGCAGCCATTCGCATCTGTAACTGTTACAGAGTAGGATCCTGCTGCAATTCCGTTCACGTCTTCAGTTGTAGCACCATTGCTCCAGTTGAAAGTATAACCGGGAGTCGCGCCGCTTGCACTCAGGTCGATCGCACCGCTTGCATTCTGGAAGCAGGTAAGATCAGTTGTGATGCCTGATGTGATGAGATCTGTTGGTTGTGTGATCGAAACAGAATTGCTCAACTGGCATCCGTTCAGATCGGTGATCGTTACTGAATAAGAACCGGAGAGCACAGCTGAAAGATCTTCTGTTGTATTTCCGTTCGACCAGTTGAAGGTATAAGGAGCTACACCACCGGTTGGTGTAAGATTCGCAGCACCTGTCGAATTGCCGAAGCAAAGAACGTTGGTTGCGGTCATGGTAGAGTTCAATGCATCCGGTTCAACGAGCGTGGTAGAAAGTGTAGTGGTACAACCGTTCGCATCGGTCACTGTTACGGAATATGTTCCGGCAGCAAGTGAAGAAAGATCTTCTGTTGTTGCTCCGTTATTCCAGTTGTAAGTGTAACCTGTTGTTCCGCCTGCGACGGTGATGTCGATCGTTCCGTTTGTATTTCCGTTGCACGAAATATTGTATCCGTTGAAGTTACTTACGGATGTGAGTGCAGAAGTAAGCAGCGTAGGTTCATTCACCACGAAGGAAAGATTGTCGCTGCATCCGTGCGCATCTGTGACTGTTACAGAATAACTTCCAGCAGCAAGTCCGCTCACGTCTTCAGTTGTTGCGCCGTTGCTCCAGTTGAAACTGTAAGCAGGTGTCGCACCACTCGCACTCAGGTTGATCGATCCGCTTGCATTCTGGAAGCAGGTGAGATCTGTTGCAATTCCTGAAGTGATCAGGTCTGTTGGTTCTGTAAGTGTGACAGATGAATTGAACTGGCAACCGTTCAGGTCAGTAATGGTCACTGAATAAGATCCTGAAGTGAGTGAAGAAAGATCTTCGGTGGTTGCACCGTTCGACCAGTTGAAAGTGTAAGGTGTAACACCACCTGTCGGAGTGAGATTCGCAGCGCCGGTTGAATTGCCGAAGCAGAGAATATCTGTCACCGTTGATGAAGCGCTCATCGCTGATGGTTGTGTGAGCGTTACCGAAGATGTGGTCGTACATCCGTTCGCATCGGTGATCGTTACAGAATAACTTCCTGCTGTGAGTGAAGAAATATCCTGTGTGGTTGCACCGTTACTCCAGTTGTAAGTGTAATTGGTAACGCCACCGTTCACTGTGAGATCTGCTGATCCGTTGGATGAACCATTGCAGCTTACGTTATAACCATTGTACCCGGAGAATGCCACGGTAGAAGAAGTAAGCGCTGCAGGTTGTGCCAATGTGAAGTTGAGCGTGTCGGTGCAGGCGAGTGCGTCGGTGATGACAACACTGTATGTTCCTGCTGTAAGATTGCTCACGTCCTGTGTTGTCGCGCCATTCGACCATGCATAAGCATAGCTTCCTGTTCCGCCAACAACACTCACGTCGATGGTTCCGTCATTGCTTCCGTTGCAGGAAACCTGGAATCCGCCGGCGAACGAAGAAGTGATCCCTGTCGGAACAATTTCATTCGCGATGGTGATCGGCTCCGTTACAGAAACACATCCGCTTGAATCTTTCACGATGATGTTGTAACTGTTTCCGGTCGCAAGATTCGTTGTGAATACGTTTGCGCCGAGATAAGTTGCGCCGTTATCGAATGATGCATATAATGGTCCGCCGTTTCCGCCGGTCACTGTAAGTGTAACAGGAATGGAAGTAACTCCATCGCTGATGCACTGGTTGAAAGATGTAGCCTGTATGTCAACCGCAGGTGGGATCACCAATGCTGTAGCTGCAGGTGTAGTGCAACCGTTCGCATCATGAACAACAACCTGGTAAGTCTGACCAACAGCAAGGAGTGTAGTATAAACTCCTGTTCCGAGGAAATTCACGCCGTTGTCGAATGAAACCTGGTAAGTGGTGTTCGCTCCGCCCGAAGGATAGACCGTCACTTGTGACAATCCGCTTCCTGGTGCAGGACAAACTTTCACGATCGAGTCGATGGTAACATCAGAAGGTTCGTTGATCACCACGTCGAATGGTGAAGCAAGATGACAACCGTTCGCATCGGTTACAGTCAATGTGTAATTTCCGAATGTGAGTGCGTTGATGTCCTGCGTTGTCGCGCCATTGCTCCAGCTGTAGGTAAAAGGAGTGATGCCGCCGCTGATCGTCGCATCGATCGATCCGTCATTTCCGCCGTGGCAAGTCACCGGAGTATTCGATGAAGTAGCGACAATTGCTGCTGGTTCGGCGATCGTTGTTGCTGCTGTTGTCGTGCAACCCATCGCATCGATAACAACTACGCTGTAAGATCCGGCAGAAAGACCGACCTGGTCTTCTACTCCGAGTCCGTTAGACCATGAGTATGTGTATGGATAGGTTCCGCCGGAGATCGTTTGCTCAATGGTTCCATTAACTGAACCATTGCAGCTGATATTAGTTGGCGAAAGAACGCTGCTGAGTGGTGATGGCTGCGTGATCGTGAAGTTCACGAAGTTGGTGCAGTTGTGCGCATCGGTGATCGCGAGACTGTAATTGCCCGCGCTGAGTCCGCTGATGCTTTGTGTTGTTGCACCCGTGCTCCACAAATAAGTAACCGGGGGATTCGCGAACAATACGATCGCGGAAGCTGTTCCGTTATTTCCGCCGTTGCAGGAAACCTGTGTCGCGGCAACAGCCACGGTAAGATTGTTGCACGGTGGTTGCGTGATCTGAACACTGTCAACGATGGTACAATTGTTTGCGTCATGAACCGTTACAGAATATGTTCCCGCAACTACTGAGTTGATGCCGGCAGTTGTCGCTGCGTTGCTCCAGGTATAAGTATAAGAAGGAGTTCCTCCGCTTACGTTTGTCGTTGCACTTCCGTCATTGCCGCCGATCGATGTCACGTTCGTGTGTGTCATCGTGTTGATCATCTGTGTTGGCTGTGTGATCGTCACATTCACAATTCTTGAGCAGTTGTTCGCGTCGGTTACAAGACACTGGTATGATCCGGCAGTAAGGCCTGTCGCAACAGAAGTGGTTTGGTTAGCAGGATCACTCCACAGATAAGTATAGTTCGGAGTTCCCGTGATCACTGTTGCAGTTGCAGTACCGGTTGCATTTCCATTACAGAGAATGTTCGTGCTGGTAGCTGTTACGTTATAGGCATTGCAACGCGGTTCATTCACCACAACACTCGAAATGATCTGGCATCCGTTCGCATCTGTTACAGTTACCATATAAATACCATATACAAGTCCGGAGATCATGGAAGTTGTTCCGCCGTTCGACCAGTTATAAGTATAAGGAGCTGTTCCGCCGCTTACAGATGCGGTTGCTGTTCCGTCGTTACCGCCGTTGGTAGAACAAGGTGTGCTGGTTGTGGTGATCGCAAGAGCGGCAGGTTGTGAAATTGTTCCGCAATCGGTGCTGATGCAACCGAGATTATCCATTACGGAAAGGCAATACGCACCTGCACCTGCTGTGATGTTCGCGGTGACCGCGCCTGTACTCCAGGAATAAGTGTAAGGTGTTGTTCCACCTGTCACTGTTGAATTCAATGTGGCTGTGCTGCTGCTGCAGGCAACATTCACATCGGGAACTGTTACAACAAGTGGTGAAGGGAAATGAAGTGTGATCTGATCAGTTGCGTCTGTGCATCCTCCACCCGCACCGGTTGATGTGAGTGTAAGTGTGACTGCACCTGAAGCGATCTCGCCTGCAGTTGGTGTGTAACCAGCCGTAAGTGATGTATTATTCGGAGTGAATGTTCCTGCGCCGCCTGTCCACGTACCACCGGTAGCATTGGTGACGGATCCGGTCAGGATAGCAACTGGATTGGATGGACACAATGTCTGATCGGGGCCCGCATTAACTGTTGGAGGCGGAACTGCTGTAACAGGAACGCTGATGAACAATGCAGGACAGTGAAGAGAATCGTAAAGAATGTCTTTTATTTCAAGGCTGTAAGAACCACCAACAGTCGCGTTGTACGATGAAGATGTGCCGACTGTTGTAAGCGATGTGTTTCTCCATTTATATGAATAAGGAGATTGTCCTCCTGTAATCGTGCTTGTAAGAAGTACACCAGGACCGCCCACGCAGAACGTTGCGGAATCCGGTGAAACAGTTCCACTCAGCGCGGCCATGTTATAAATACGGACAACGCCGCATGTAGCGACATATCCACACGCCGTTGCGATCGGTGTTCCACAAATTCTGTAATCAATGAATGCCGGAGCACCGGTAGCAGGTGTGTACAGAACCGTATCAGTGTTGCTCGTGCTGTTCAGGTAACTGTTGTATTGTCCCTGCGCTCCCGGAAAAATCGAAGTCCATGTGATGGAATTTTCTAGAAGTCCAAGAACATGAATAGGTAAACTACAACCGATCCTGGTTGTGTCGTTGTGTGGAAACAAAGGTTTCGGGATCGATTTGACGTAATACGTGTTCGTATTATTTCCCGGCTTGCAGAACGTGATGTGGTGCGGGCCAACACCAGTAATACAAACTGGTGAACCCACCGCAACCGGAGTTCCGCAATTGATCTGGTAATACATCGAACCGGATGGAACAGCCTGTGATGGATCGTGGATCATATCGAATCCCATTTCCACCATCGCTGCACCCGTGTCGAGTGTTACGTCAAACGATGTGCATTCGTCTCCGCCTGTTGCCGTGCAACAATGTCCATTCCTGGAATGGGTCGGCGAAGTCCACCATCCATTTGGTTGACCGGTCAGATCCACGTTGAAAAACGGAACCGAAGGATCGCAGGATGCATTTTGTGCCTGTACTTTGATACCACTCAGGATAAAGAAGGCAATGAAGGGGAATAAAAATTTGCGCATGTGATGTATTTATTATGTTCAGGGCAAAGAAACTCAGAACAAGCCCGGTCAACATATGACCATCGTCCATGCAGTAAGTGATTAATGTCACTTTGGGGGGAAAAGTGAGGGGGAAATGAAGGAATGGAGTCCGAAGAAATAGTCCTTCGAAAGAAAATTGGAAGATGAAACTTGAAATTAAAAAAGGGATGCTAATTCGCGTGTTGTAGGCTAATGTTTCACTTCCCCATCAAATAATGCCCCACGAACCATTCTTCTCCATTTTCATATCCCCACAGTTCCGCGCATGCCATGTAGAACACGCGCCAGTACACCCACCATTTTTTTGCGTTCTCTTTCCCGTACGTTTTTTCAAACAGCGGAAAGATCTTCGCTTTGTTTTTATCCATGTTCGCCAGCCACGCTTCGGAAGTTTTCGAGTAATGCATTCCTGAAACGCGCCAGTGGTCTTTCACTTTCAGATGTTCATTCCAGTAATAGAGGTAATGATCGCTCGGCATCATCCCACCAGTGAAAAAATAACGCGACATCCAGTCGGTGTCATCGTTCGATTCGAAAAAATAGAGATAGTCTTTGTGAACGAAAATGTGCACGAACAATTTTCCGTTATCCTGCAGCCAGCCCGAGATGCGTTTCAGTAATTCCCCGTGGTTGCGCATGTGCTCGAACATTTCCACCGACACCACGCGATCGAATTTTTCTTCGGTGGAAAAATGATTCATGTCGGCGGTGATGATCGTGATGTTGTTGATGCCGCGCGACTTCGCTGTTGCGTCAATGTATTCTTTTTGCGTGCGTGAATTGGAAACAGCTGTGATCTTTGCATTCGGAAAATGTTTTCCCATCCATAACGTAAGCGATCCCCATCCGCATCCGAGTTCGAGAATGTGCATGCCGTCCTTCAATTGCGCTCGCTCGCAGGTCATGCGCAGCATTTCTTCCTCCGCTTTGCCGAGATCCGTTATTCCTTCTTTATAGTAAGCTGAACTGTATTTCAGATTCGGGCCGAGACAATACTGATAAAATTCCGTCGGCACTTCGTAATGCTGTTCATTCGCCGCTTTTGTTTCTATCGCGACCGGCGACTTCCTGCAGATCTCGAGCAATTCATTGAAATGTTCCTGCTGCAGATCGGGCGTCAGTCTTTTTTCATCGCGCAGACGCTGCTTCAGTAATTTCCGGATGCCGGCGCGGATCGCGGCATCGGGTAGCAGATTCTTTTCTAATAATAAGTCGATATTCACGGGGGAGGATTACGGATTTTTACTCAGAATACAGAATACAGATTCAAACAGATTTACAGATTCTATTCTTCGCATCTTTGCGCCTTGACGGTGAAATGAAGCCGAAGATTTTCAGAAGTCCTTGTTCTATCTTCCTTGCTCCATCTTCCTTTTCGGCGGAAGAGGAACAAAAACACTCACGCGCTTCTGGTAATCGCGATAGAGATCTCCTTTCGAGCGGACTGATTGTTCTTCCGTCATTGGAATTCCTGTCACTTTCCAGATCAGGAAGAAAATAGTGAGCGGACAAACGATGGAGATCCATCCCCAGGGTGAAGCCAGTGAGAAAATGAAAACGGAAACCCAGATCATGAACTGGAAAAAATAATTCGGGTGACGGCTCCAGCCCCACAAACCTCTCTCGCACACTTTTCCTTTATTGGCCGGGTCTTTTTTGAAAAGTTGCAGCTGCAGATCGGAAACACCTTCACCGATGATCGAAAGCAGCCACATTCCCGCACCGATCTTTTCGATCAGCATCAGCGGTTCCGATTTGTTCAGCGTGATAATGAAAAATGGAATGGCGAGAAAAATATTCGACATGGCCTGCGCCTGGAAGAAAAAGAAAAAAGTTCTGTTCGGACTCGGCCCCCATTCCTTTCTCAATTGCGCATAACGGCCTTCTTCATGATCGAGATGTGAACCAACGCGGATGAGCAGATAAATTCCCAAACGCAGGCTCCACAATCCGGCGAGGAGGCACGCCACTGTTTTTCTCGGTTCATATCCATCGGCAAGAAAATAAAGTACCGCAGCAATGGCCGTGAAATTGAAAGCCCAGAAAATATCCACCACACCGGCATTTTTTATCCGGTATGCCCAGATCCATACGATGATCATGATCGCGGAACAACAGGCGAAAGAAATGAGCGGGAGTTCGATGAATTTGTTCATGAGTTGGTTTGATGTGTTGCTTATGTTGCTTTGTTGCTTATTTCATTTCTATTGTTGGTGTTCAACTTCGTTGCTTTGCGTGATAACCAGGTTAAACAACAAACACAAGAAACCAACAAACACAAGCAACGCATGTAACCGCTATTGTCTTCGAAGTTGAATTATTCCTAAAAAATGGAAGAGCTTCATCACGGGATACGTCGGATCAAGCTCCCACCATTTTTTTGCGAAGTTGGGACGATTCGGGCTTTTATGGTGATTGTTCTGCATCAGTTCTCCCATGAGAAAGATCTCGATCGGAAAAGTGTTCTTTGAATGATCATCGTTGTTGAAATTCTGGTAACCATATTTATGCCCGCACCAGTTGACGATGGCGCCCTGCACCGGCCCGATGAGAAAATGAACGGGAAGAAGCAAATACATCCACCAATGTGTGGCGAAGAAATAATAGAACGTAAAATAGCCCACGCCGAAAAGTATCCGCACGATCCAGCTGTCACTGATCCGGTCGAGCCATTTCCAGGTGGGATAATTGCTTTTGAATTCCGGTTCCGGTTCTGTTTTGTATTTCACAAAATCCTGGTAGATGCGTTTCGTTTTCATCATGAGTCCCCAGACGTCCTTGATGAAATGCGGCGAATGCGGGTCCTTGTCCGTGTCGCTGTAGGCATGGTGCATGCGGTGCATGATCGCATAAGCGCGCGGATTCAGGAAGGAAGAGCCCTGGAAAAGAAAAGTGGAGGAGTAAAAGAATCTTTCCCAGCCTTTCTTCATCGTGAACATTTTGTGCGACGCGTAACGGTGCAGGAAAAAGGTCTGGCAGAACAGGGAAAGGAACCAGTGGCAGAGGAAAAAAATAAGTATCGCCATATTGCCACAATATACGGTGAAAAGGAGTAGTCTGGATTTGGCTCTTCCAATGTTTCTAAGGTTGATTTTCACAGTCGTTTTCCAACCCTGCATTTCGTATTTTTACCCAAACCCGCACCGCTTAAATGGATCTGTCAAAACTCAAAGGAAGGCCATCGTTCCCGTTTGAAACCATCGGGGTGGCGATCGCGTTCTCGCCCCGACTCGAGGATCTGCTTGGAGAAGCAAATCGTCTTGCAAATGCCTTTCATGCTCAACTCATCGTTTTTCATATAGGAGAACGAAACCGGAACAAGGAAGCAAAACTCGACGAAGCTTTTCAGAAACTCGGAATTGATGAAAAGAAAACGAGAGTGATCTGGAATAACGGCAATCCGGTGAATACACTTCTTGAATTGTGCAAACTGAATATCGTGGATCTGCTCGTGATCGGCGCGCTTCAGAAAGAAAATGTGCTGCAATATTACCTCGGCTCCGTCGCACGAAGAGTTTCACGCCGCGCGAAATGTTCGGTGTTGCTGCTCACCAATCCGGTGAAGAGCGGTTCGAAATTCAGGAAGATGATGGTGAACGGAATTGATAATCCGAAAACAGAAAGCACGATCAGGACCGCCGCTTATTTCGCTGAACATATCGCGACAAAAGATATCATCGTGGTGAAAGAAGTGGATCAACCCGCATTCGCGATGAGCATGACCGATCAGAATACGGCCGGTGAAGCGATGCGGATCAGGAAAGAGATCAACGAAGAGGAAATGAACAAGGTCGACGCGATCATTGCCCGGTGTTCGAAACAGAATGGATTTGAGATCCAGAAAAAACTGGTGAAAGGCAAACCGGGTTTCGCGATCAGGCAATATGCCGAAACGAAGAAAGCCGATCTGCTCGTGATCAATTCACCCGACCAGAAATACGGATTGCTCGACCGCATTTTTACACACGATATGGAATACATTCTTGAAAATATTCCCTGCAACATTTTAATTGTTCATTCGAGAATTTCCTGATCTATGAAACTGACCAGCCAGGATATCATCACGTTGCTCATTTTCATCGGCACAGCGCTTATTCTCTCGCGCCTGTTCGCTGAACTGGGGAAAAAACTGAAACTTCCGGTTGTGCTGGGCGAATTATTCGTGGGCATCATTCTCGGGCCTACGCTCTTCGTTCATTTTTATCCTGAACTCTTTCACCAGTTTTTTCCAAGTCCCGGATTTGCACCGAAAGGACAGCCAGCCGATTCCGGAGCTGTTGCGCGCGTTGCACTCGATGGCATCACACAACTCGCGGTGATCATGCTGCTGTTCGTGGCCGGACTTGAAGTGCAGTTGCAGATCGTACTCAAGCAGGGCAAGACGGCGATCGTTACCAGTTTTACAAGCATGATCATTCCGTTCGGGTTGGGATTCATCGCCGTGTGGTTCTTCCCGCAATTCTTCAACATGAACGGGAACGACAAACTCATTTACGGTTTGTTCTTCGGAATTGCGATGGCGGTTTCTGCGTTGCCTGTGATCGCGAGGATCCTGATGGACCTGAATATTTACAGGACGAAAGTCGGAATGACGATCATGGCGGCGGCAGTGTTTGACGATCTCACCGGCTGGCTCACGTTTTCATTCGTATTAAGTATGATGAATGTGCAGAAACGCGAGATCAGCAACATCTGGCAATCAGCTGCACTCATTATCGGATTCGGTTTGTTCATGCTTGTGATCGGAAGAAGGATCATCAACGCTGTGTTGCCGTGGGTACATAAAAAACTTTCCTGGCCGGGCGGAGTGCTCGCGCTCTGTCTTGGTTTCGGATTTCTCGGCGCTGCATTCACGGAGTCGATCGGGCTTCACGCGATTCTCGGTGCGTTCATTGTCGGAATTGCCATTGGAGATTCTGTTCATTTCCGCGAAGAAGCGCGCACGATCATTCACCAGTTCGTGATGAATATTTTCGCACCGCTGTTCTTCGTTTCCATCGGACTGAAAGTTAACTTCATTGA
>DATJEX010000160.1:0-7307 GCA_035496135.1 Bacteroidia bacterium | reverse complement strand
GCTGTTGAGAATAGACAATTCGATCTTCCCCGATTTTTTCAGGCGTGAAAGATTTTCCGCGAAGTCGGGTGAATCATTTTCTGAAAGCCGCAAAAGAAAAACTTTCACATCTGCGCCCTGCTCTGCCAATTGTCTCGCGATCGCCAAACCATCTCCGCCGTTATTGCCGTTCCCACAAAAAATCCGGAAAGGAGTTTGTCTTCCGAATTTTTTCATGAGCCACACGGTGCACGACAATGCGGCGCGTTCCATGAGATCGATGGAAGAAACAGGTTCGTGTGCGATCGTGTAGGCGTCCGCTTCACGTATCTGTCCTACCGAAAGTATTTTCATAATGAAATGATCAGGAATTTGCCGCGATGACCGCGATGAAAATAATGAGCGCGAAACCAAAAAGGCTGAGTCCGATGATGCCGCACGTTCTTCCCGCTTTCGCTTTGCTGATGGAAGCTTCCGTATATCTTCCCGGATAAAGTGAAGCTTCACGCAGACTGTTCGCTCCCATGACGATCGCGCAGATATTGATGATGAGTCCGATTATTCCGGCCCAGCAAAGTACGAGTCCGATTATTCCGCACACCTGTGCGTTCTGCGCGTTCGGCAGATCCATCTGCACGTTGTGAACATTCGGATTGTAAGGAGGAATATAATTTCCCTGGTAATTCGGCGGCTGCTGAAAATTTCCCTGCTGATACGGATTCTGCTGGTAGGGATTCTGCTGCTGATATGGATTCTGCTGGTAAGGATTCTGTTGCTGATTCCAGTTCTGGTTCGGATTATTCGGATCGTATGGAGGAGGATTCATTTGAATTGATTTTTATACGCTGGAATTCTGTTTGATCGGTCTTCAGTTTTTTTAGCTCAATAGAATCCGCCGAAGCCGCGTGATACAGTAGCAATGGCGAAGATCACGATGATGAGGATGAGCGCACCAAGCGACAATCCTACAATTCCGCAAATCCTTCCTGCTTTCACGTTGCTGTAAGAAGCTTCCGTGTACATGCCGGGATTCTGGAGATATTGTTCGTTCGCTTTATTGCCGAGCACCAGCGCGATCACACCAAGGATCACACCGAGAAAACCATAACAGAAAGAAAAAACAACAGAACAAATACCGAGCACGAGAATGGCCTGCGCGTTGGGTAGCGTGGATTGTCCGCCGAAGAACGGATTCTGAAAGAACGGATTCGGTGGAGGTGGCGGCGGCGGATACTGTCCCTGGTTGAGCCCGCCACTATGTGGATTCCAGTTCTGCTGATTCTGATTCCAGTTCTGTTGATTCTGCTGGTTCTGATTCCAATTCGGTTGATTGGGATTCTGTCCCTGTTGTCCGGGTGAATAAGGATTATTGCTCCACGGATTGTTCGGGTCGTTCGGGTCGTTGGGATTCATGATTTATCGGGCAGTAAAAAAAAAGATTTCTTTGATGATGTAATTGACGAGAAGAATTCCGAGTGAAACGGAATACATCGTCATGAGTATTCTTGTTCCGTTCTTCATTTTCATGCGCAGATGAACGATCATGAAGACAATGGTGATCAGGAATGGAATGAGCGCCGGAAAGATCTCGATGCTTTTAATAAGATCGCCCCGGAGCAAGAACAGCGACGAGCGCTGAAATCCACATCCGGGGCAATCAAAACCTGTCAGGGATTTAAACGGGCAAGGGATCAGGTGCGATTCTAACCAGGATAAATCCATGAATGACTTGGCTTAATAGTGATAAGGGTGATAAGAATCGAGCGCACTTACCGCTGTCGCGAACAGGATGATGTAAATGATCCAGATGATCCACACCAATGCTCCGAGACAAAGTCCGATGATGGAGCAGATACGTCCTGCATTCAGATTCTTGATCGAAGCATCTTTGTACATCGCGGGATTTGCATCTACCAATCGCTTCGCACCATTCGACATTACAAAACCGATCGTTCCGAGGATCGGGCCGAGACACGCGATCGCGATGGAACAGATCCCGAGAACGAGAATGATCGTCGCGTTCGGGACTTCAATTTGTCCTCCTCCTGTTGGAGGGTTCATATACGGATTTCCACCTGTTGGTGGTGGTGGGAAAGGTGGATTCTGATTTTCCATAATTGTATGAGTTTTTTTGAATGTTCGACTAAGATATAAAATTCCAATAGCCGATTTGAGTCAAAAAAATGGAATTACCGACAAGCCTATAAGCTGTTTAATATCAATATTTTATCTGTTTTTAAACGCTTATACCCGGATACAATTATGTAAAAACCGACTGACGGAATTCGATACGTTCACCTTTGCAGCGTCGATTCGGAAAGGAAGCGGCATTTGATAGTTGAGATTCTTTAAAATTCTATTTGACTGACACGATGCGGGGGGACATTCCCCATTGAAAAAGAAAGCGTGCGGAAATACAATGCAGGGAAGATCAGGATCACGAAAAAACAATTATTCATTATTCATCTTTAATTTTTAATCATTATGACAATGCTTCGTAACAATGTTCAGATCATCGGAAACCTCGGAATGAACCCGGAAGTGAAATCCACTTCAACAGGAAAAAAAGTAGCACGCTTCACACTGGCGAATGTGAGTTACCGCACACAGGGCGAGACCAAATCCACTTCGGTCAACTGGTTCAATCTTGTCGCATGGGAAGACCAGGCCGACATAGCGGAACAATACCTCTACAAAGGAAGGAAAGTCGGCGTCGTTGGAAGACTCGCAACCCGCAACTGGGTGGACAAAGACGGAAAGAAACACACCATGACGGAGATCGTCGTGCAGGACATCGTCATGATGGACGAGCCGGGAGTGGTAGCGGCGTAAGCTCGAATTAGAGAGAATGGGGCTGCTTCTAATGAGGCGGCTTCATTTTTTCTACTATCCTACTATTCCAATAGGCCGCCGGGCATAAGGTCACCGGTCGCCGGCAATTTACATTTCAGTAAATCATTCAATTCAACAAATCTTACAAATTATGATCACGAATTCTACAGAAGAACAAAAAGGTTTCAGGGGGCTACGTGTGTACAGGTTAGCTTACGAAACTTCTATGGAGATCTTCCGAATGACAAGGAAATTCCCGCATGATGAAATTTATTGTCTCACCAAACAGATCAGGTGTTCTTCAAGATCAGTCGTTTCAAATATCGCAGAAGGTTACAGGAAGAGCTCCTATCCAAAACACTTCGTTAGTAAATTAACCGACGCAGATAGTGAATGTTCTGAGACAACAGTCTGGCTGGATTATGCGGTTGACTGCGGTTATATTGAAAAAGAAGAGAGAGCTTCTCTGATCGATAAATACAGGAGCGTCGGGCGAATGTTGGACGCGATGATGAAACATCCCGAAAAATTCAAACGATTTTCCTCTTCCGATCAACCTGCTGGCAATTAAAGTTGACTTTAATCCCGGTGACCGGTGACCTTCATCCCGGCGACCGCGCGCCGGCTAGTGCGCTGGCCCTTCTACTGATCAAAGTCAGTTCTTCGGATATCCCCCGTCATTCCCCCGGAGGCGCACGCCAGGTACTTTTGTTTAAAACAAGAGAATTATGACAACCGCTAAACTTCCTATCAATTTCCTTCATGCTGAGAATACCGATTGGCTGAAACGCATGGATTTCTACAAACATGAGACGCAGGTACTCGAAGAGCGTTTGAAAGATGCGACCGGTCTTTTTGAATCGAAAGAAATGAAGGCGAAACTGGAACATTTCCAGAATCAACTCATCATCCAGAAAGAAAAGATCGACGAATTGTCGCACGACATCCGCGATCATGAGAGTTATATCGAGAACCGTGTGATTGAAAATCCGACGGAGACCGAACACCGCGAATTGAATGATCATCCGGTTCTGCGCGACCGCTTCGTGACGTTCGAAAAACTCTACAACGATCTGCGGAAAGAATTCTATCTCTTTATTTCCAAAGAATTGAGATAAAGAATTCTCACTTCAGCTCAAGCTGCAGTCCGTCGTACGCAAGAAAAATATTTTCCGGTAATTCCTTCACCACTTCCTTGTGCAAACCCATCTGGTGCGAAAGATGTGTGAAGTATGTCCGCTTTGCCCCGAGTTCTGTTGCCACTTCTACAGCCTGCTCCAGTGTGTAATGCGAAATGTGGCTTTCACGCCGCAACGCATTCAGCACGAGAATTTCTGAGCCTTTTATTTTTTTCTTCTCTTCCTTCGAAATGAAATTCGCATCGGTGATGTACGAGAAATTCCCGACACGGAATCCGAGAACGGAAAGCTGGTGATGCATCACTTCGACCGGCGTGAATTCAATTCCTTCCACCATGAACGGATCTTTCCCGATCGGAAAAAGATCGACCTTCGGAATGCCGGGATATTGTGGTGTCTCAAAAATGTAAGCGTATTCCCTTCGTATCGCCTGCTGCACTCTTTTCGTCGCATACACCGGCATCGCTTTCTTCTGCAAAAAATTGAACGCGCGGATCTCGTCGAGTCCGGCGATGTGGTCTTTATGTTCGTGCGTGAAAATGACCGCGTCGAGCGAGCGTACATCTTCGCGCAGCATCTGCTGCCGGAAATCGGGGCCGGTATCGATCACGAACCGTTTGTCTCCTGTTTCGATCATCACCGAAGTGCGCAGGCGACGGTCCATCGGATCTTTTGACTGACAAACTTCGCACTGGCAACCGATGAGCGGAATTCCCTGCGAGGTTCCGGTTCCGAGGAATGTTACTTTCAATTGCATTGCGGTGTAAAGGTACGGACTTCGCTATTCCATCGGAGCAAGGAAGATGGATGAAGGATTCTTGCCAAGTCTTGTGATCTTACTCCTGGCAATACTCAGAACTATCGAATGAAAAATCCTTGTTCCATCTTCCTTCTTCCATGCTCCGGTCACGGCTTAGATAAATAAAAGTTACTTTTGACGGTCTAAAAATCCTATGGCTACCAACAGCTACCACGGCGAAGCGATCAAACGGATGACAGCGATGTTCAAACCGTTCAGCACACCTGCTTACAACTGGCTGATCGAAAAAAATTTCCGTGAGCTGGCCGAGGCGGCGGAGTTTCTGAAGAACGGTAAAGAGAAAAATTTCCGCTGGCTGGTGGACAATAAATATTTTGAAGTGGCGGCCTTCTGCAACGCGGTGCGCGGCGATAAAAAAGCTTTTCAGTGGCTGATGCAGAACAAGAATATTTTCTGGGCGGCAACAGCGAATGCAGTGAATAAGGACAAGGAAGCGATGAACTGGCTGATGAGCAACAAACTCACCGTGTACGCCGAACTCGCGCAGGCGATCATGGATTTTGATAAGCTGGATAATTCTGATTTTTCGGGATACTACCAGGCTCCGCAGTAGGAACATGGAAGATGGAGGAAGGAAGATGGAGTTACGAAATACGAATTGGGAAAACAAGTTTGATAAAATAATTTTCATTGAGAATCATAGGTAATATTCCGAATCCTGATTTCCGCATCACGGTGTTTCACATGAATGATAAATACATTGTGAAGTTCGAAGCGGGGCCGATGGAGCAGACGTTCAAATTCGATCAAGCGGTTTTTTCCGGAATAGAAGGAATAACAAAAGCGGTGGATGAAGAGTTTCTGAAAAAAGTGAAGGCGAGATTCAATGAGATGTTTCTCGAGATGAAGAGAATTGAGAATTGAGAATTGAGAATTGAGAATTGAGAATTGAGAATGCAGAATTGAGAATGCAGAATTGAGAATTTGCTGCACTGGCCAATTTTCCTAGCCCTGATGCCCGCAAATACCTTGTATGGCGAGGCAGCAGGACAGGTGATCTTTAAAAGTGCTGAAGGTTTTGCTCATAAAAAAACCACAGAGGCACAGAGACACAGAGCAATTCTTTCTCTCGGATTACGCAGAGTTCGCAAAGGGTTTTACACAGATCACTCAGAAGTTTTTCTCGCAGATAACGCAGAACAATTCTCACATTCACAAATTCTCAACTCCGCACCTCCCCTTTCACTTTCACTTTCACTTTCACTTTTTATAATACTTCAACGCCGTCGGCATGAACTTCTTGATGTCGGCAATGCGTGTCGCGTCGTTCGGGTGTGTGCTTAACCACTGCAGCGGCTGATTGGGATTCTGCTGCGCCATTCGTTCCCAGAACGGAACTGCTGTTTGCGGATCGTAGCCGGCCATGGCCATGAAACACAATCCGAGTTTGTCGGCTTCGCTCTCGTGCTTGCGTGAATAAGCGAGCGCGCCGAGACCGGTTCCTGTTCCGTAAACCTGGTTGAAGATCTGTTGTGTTTCGGCAGGCTTGGTGGCGAGCGCGACCGACACTGCCATTCCTCCCATTTGTATAGCGATCTGCTGGCTCATGCGTTCGTTTCCGTGACGTGCGATGGCGTGCGCGATCTCGTGCCCGAGTACGACCGCGAGTCCGTTCTCATCCTGTGTGACGGGAAGCAGCGCTGAATACACGACGACTTTTCCGCCCGGCATGCACCATGCATTCACTTCGGGATCGGCAACGAGTTTGAATTCCCATTGGTAACCGTTCACGCGTTTCGATTGTCCGTGCGCTTTGAGATATGTCACGATCGCATCGGAGATCTTCTTCCCTACTTTTTTCACGAGTATGGAACTGGAATCTGTTTCGGCGATGACGGTGTGCGTTTTGAGAAAGTCACTGTACGCGGTGTAGCTCATGCTTTCCATTTCCACTTCCGGGATCATGTTGAATTGCCTCCGGTTGGTGATCGGAACTTTGGAACAGGACAATGAGAAAAAGATCAGTGCCGCTGCCAGGATGGCCAGTTTGGTTTTCATGGATATCAGAATGAATTTATTCAACCTTCGCGGAAATTCCTCTCGTGAGGATCGCTTCACACATTGGTTTCAATTCCTGTGCCGTTCCCCGCTTCACTCCACACTTTCCTTTGTAGTGAATTAACAACGTGCACTGTTCAGCTTGTAACTGGTCGTGTTTGCAGACCTCCATGAGTGTCTCTATCACATGCTGAAACGTGTTGTAGTCGTCGTTGTAGATCACCAGGTCGTACTGATCGACGAGGATCTCTTCTGTAAGAACTGTTTCTTCCGTTTGGTAAGACATGCTACGAAGTTACGAAATTGGAGGGGGATTACGGATTTTCTACGGAGAATGCGGATTACAGATGTAAACTGATTTACGGATGAAAATCATGGGTAATAACCTCTGTATGATCTGTCTTGATCCGTAATCTGTATTGTCCGTAAAAATCTGTAATCTTCCCGCTTAATGACCAACATCACTCATAGGCACTTTCTTCCCGTCTTTCCATACCACGATGAACGCATCCGAAAGTCCCTTATCCTGGACTTCTTTC
>DATJEX010000159.1:0-3187 GCA_035496135.1 Bacteroidia bacterium | reverse complement strand
CCTGTTGCATCGTGCAGAACAGAAGTGATGGACGGAATGGAAGTGGTGAACAATACATCAGAACAGGTGCTCGAAGAACGCAGAGGTGTTGTTGAATTTCTCCTGCTGAATCATCCTCTTGATTGCCCGATCTGTGACCAGGCCGGCGAATGTCATCTGCAGGATCTCGGTTACGAGAACGGAAGAGAAGCGACACGTTACGATTTCGAGCGCCGCACATTCGAAAAAATTGACATCGGCAAATATGTTCAGCTGCACATGACACGGTGCATTCTCTGTTATCGCTGCGTGAAGACTGCTGATCAGTTGACCGACAAACGCGTGCATGGTGTTCTGAACCGCGGAGAGGTTTCTGAAATTTCCACTTACATCCACGCGAATATTGAAAATGAATTTTCCGGAAACGTAATTGACGTTTGCCCGGTTGGCGCACTTACTGATAAAACATTCCGTTTCAAATCGCGCGTGTGGTTCACTAAACCTGTCGACGCACACCGCAACTGCACTAAATGTTCGGGAAGAGTCCGTCTCTGGTTCAAAGGAGCGGATGTGCTTCGTGTAACGGCGCGTAAAGATCAGTGGGGCGAAGTGCAGGATACGCCCGATGGAAAAGCGGGATGGATCTGCAACGATTGCCGCTTCGAACACAAAAAAGTTTCCGACTGGACCATTGAAGGGCCAACGCATATCGATCGTCATTCCGTCATTTCGCAGAATCATTACGAGCTGGCGAAACTGAAACTCGACACCGGAAAACAACTGAACGAATTAAAAGGAAAGAAAGCGAAAGCTTCAAAATAATTCTATGACACCACTCATCGCACTCTTTGTTTTCCATTGGTATCCGCTGATACTCGCCGTTTGTGTATTCGGCGTTTCTCTCGGCGTCGCTGCCTACTCCACTTATTTCGAACGCAAGATCGCCGCGTTCCTGCAGGATCGTCTCGGTCCGAATCGCGCAGGCCCATTCGGAATTCTGCAACCGCTCGCTGACGGTGTGAAGATGTTCATGAAAGAAGAGATCATTCCGAATGTGTCGAACAAATTCCTTTTCATTCTCGGTCCTTCCATCGGTATGTTCACTTCGCTCATTACCGGCGCTGTTATTCCGTGGGGAGCTCCATTGCACGTCAAGGGAGAAACGTATCCGCTGCAGGTGGCAGATGTGAATGTGGGTGTGCTGTATTTATTCGGCGTGGTTTCCATTGGTGTGTACGGCATCATGATCGGCGGATGGGCGTCAAACAATAAATATTCGCTGCTCGGTGCGTTGCGCGCTTCTTCGCAGATGATCTCTTACGAAGTAGCAATGGGAATTTCCATGGTCACGCTCATCATGATCACCGGATCGCTCAGCACTTCCGAGATCGCGCAACAGCAGCACGGATTCCTCGGCGAACACTGGCTCACCTGGAATTTCTTCAAGAATCCATTGACATTCCTGATCTTCTTCATCTGCGCACTGGCCGAAACGAACAGAACACCTTTCGATCTTCCGGAATGCGAAACGGAATTGGTCGGTGGTTATCATACCGAATATTCCTCGATGAAACTCGGTTTCTATCTCTTTGCGGAATACGTGAACATGTTCATCTCTTCGGCGGTGATGTCGCTCTTCTTCTTCGGCGGATACAATTATCCGTGGATGGACAAGATCGCCGATCCGAACATGCAGGCTGTAATCGGCGTGTTCGTGATGTTCGCCAAAACACTCTTCTTCATTTTTGTTTTCATGTGGATCCGCTGGACGGTTCCGCGTTTCCGTTACGACCAATTGATGAATCTCGGATGGAAGATCCTCATCCCGCTTTCGATCGTGAATCTTGTCGCGACAGGGATCGGCATGTGGGCCACCGGAAAATTATAAACGAATACTAATAACAAACGCATGCAATTGCTCACCAACAGATCGAAACAGGTTTCCAACAAGGAGATGACGTTCATGGAACGCCTTTATCTCCCTGCGATCCTGAACGGAATGCGTATCACCATGTCGCACTTCTTCACGAAGAAAGCGACGGTTTCCTATCCTGAAAAGAAACGCCCGATCGCCGAAGTGTACCGCGGACAACATGTGTTGAAACGTGATGACAACGGCGCTGAACGCTGTACCGCCTGCGGACTTTGCGCTGTTGCATGTCCTGCGGAAGCGATCACGATGGTTGCGGCAGAACGGAAAAAAGGAGAAGAGAATCTTTACCGCGAAGAAAAATACGCGGCCGTTTACGAGATCAACATGCTGCGCTGCATCTTCTGTGGATTGTGTGAAGAAGCCTGCCCGAAAGAAGCGATCTTCCTTACCGATCGCATTGTTCCAACTGAATTCGAGCGCGGCGATTTTGTTTATGGAAAAGACAAACTGGTGGAACCGATGGACAAAACAAAACGCATTGATGTCACCAAACGTCAAACGGCTTCTGTTCTTGAATTCAAAAAACACCCGGAGTACGCTCACAACCAGATGTGGGATCCGAATAAATCCATTAAAGCAAAAAAACAATCTCACTAGTCTGCTATGCTAATTTATAAGTTTGCTCCTCTACTGCTTCAGGCAGGTTTGTCAGCAGAAAATGCCGGAATGGGTGGCGGTCTCTCGATCACTAAAATTCTGTTCTGCGTACTTTCCTTCATCGCCATACTGAGCGGAATACTCGTCATCTTCAGCAAGAACCCGATCTACAGCGTGCTCTACCTGATCATGGCGTTCTTCGCTATCGCCGGACATTACATTCTGCTTAATGCACAATTCCTCGCGGTGGTACACGTGATCGTTTACGCGGGCGCTATCATGGTCCTGTTCCTCTTCGTGATCATGATGCTCAATCTCAATAAGGAAACGGAACCGCACAAACCGATGTGGAGGAAGATCGCCGCAGTGATCGCAGGTGGCATTTTACTCGTGACGCTTGTTGGTGCATTGCGCAGCGCGGCAGAGATTCCGGCCACACAGCCCAATGATACCAGCATCGGCCTTGTCAAAAATCTCGGCGTGGTGCTCTTCAATGATTACCTCGTTCCATTTGAAATTTCTTCCGTCCTGTTCCTCGCCGCGATGGTGGGCGCAGTGATGATCGGTAAAAAAAGCATTAAATAAAAAACCATGTTGCTACTTGAAGCTGGAAAATCGGCCATACAGGTGATCCCCATGAACTGGTACATCACATTGAGCGCAGTGCTTTTTTCACTC
>DATJEX010000158.1:0-3781 GCA_035496135.1 Bacteroidia bacterium | reverse complement strand
CCGTATCAAGTTTCTGCAGCACGAGTTCTTTCTCGTAAGCATAAATGATCAGTGAATTCTTGTACGCCTGCAATTGCTGTTCTACATTCTGCTGATCCTTGCTCAGGTTCAGTTCCGCTTTGTGGATCAGTAATTTTTCCCGCACCCAGTTGTTGATGATGTTCTGCGCGCGCAGCAAACTGTCTTCCGATGCGGTGCCTTTCGGAATGAGCGCTGTCACTTCCGATTCGTAGAGTTTGTTATCAAAGACACGCGCGAGCACTTTCCCGGTTTTTACTTCTTCTGTTTTCGTTTCATTGGTCGAACACCCGGCGCAAAAAGCGACCAGCGTCCCCCAGAGGAAGACGCCGGTTAATGCCTTTAGTTGCTTCGGAATGAATGCCAAACCGTTTATCATTTTGGATTTTTGATGCTGTTGAGCACATCCTGGTTGATCACCACTTTATATTTTTTCTTGAGCGAATCCACCCAGTCTTTCTCGAGTTGCGCCTGGTAATCGGAGGTGATCATTCCTCTTGCTTCCTGCAGTGTCTTCGGTGTTGGCGGAATGATCTGTTGCGTGACCACGAACACCACTCTTCCGTCCTTGATCATATCGGCCGACGTTCCCTCTTTCCAGTTATCGTCCACCATCTGGTTTTCCTTCTTGTTCCAGATCTTGTGATCGGCGGTTACGTTGAGTTGAGATGTTTTGTTGAGTGTCGCAAGGATCGTTTTTTCGTCTTTGCCTTTTTTCAAAAGTTTGTGCAGCGCTTTTGCCGTTGCCGCATCCTTGCACGACCAGATCGTTGCTTCCGCACGTTCGTCCCACATGTATTTTGTTTTGTTCTGGTCATAGAATTGACGCAGTCCCACGGTGTCTTTCACCGCTTTCGACCACACTTTTTTATCCATGAGATCGAACAGCAGGATCCCATCGCGGTATTCATTCATCAGGTAACGGAAATCCTGGTATTTCGTCTCAAGCATACTGTCTTCGTAATTCACGCATGCTTCATCCACGAATTCTTTATACGCCGCATCAATGAGTGTTTTGTTATCCGCTTTCGCCTGTTTCACCTGGTGTGTGACGAGATACGTGGCGAAATCAGCTTGTGTGTAGTTGGTCGTTCCCAAAGTGAACATCACTTTATTCATCGTCTTCACATGCTCACTCGGGATCCATCGACCGAGATAAAGCGTGCTGTCGATCGCTTTGTAGAATTCGATCTTCGCACCAATATTCTCTTTGAATTTGTAATCCACTTTCACCTGCGCGATGAGTGCTGAACGTCCCTGCATGGCGCGTGAATCGCGGCTCACCCTGTTCTTGAGATCACTCTTGAGTTGCTCGAATGGTGCGATGCCTCTCTTGTCAATGCGTTTGATGATGTGCCATCCCCATGCTGTTTTTACCGGCTCGCAAACATCTCCGTTATTCTGCAACGCGAATGCCGCACGTTCAAACGTAGCCGGCATTTTATAAAGTCCGAACCATGGCAATTGTCCGCCATTCACGCCGGAAGTTTTATCATCAGAGAATTGTTTCGCAAGCGTAGCGAAGTCTTCACCGGCTTTCACTTTGCCATAGATCTCATCAGCTTTCGCTTTTGCAGCGATCGAATCAGCGGCTGGCATTCCATCCGGCGCTTTGATCATGATGTGCGCAACAAGGATCTCTCCCATTGCCGGACGGCGATCGGTCACATGAATGAAGTGATAACCGAAACGTGTGCGGACAGGTCCGCCTGTTTTTCCAACAGGTGTTTTGTAAGCGAGTGTCTCGAACGGATAAACCATGGAGAAAGCAGTAAAGTATCCGAGATCGCCGCGATTCTGTCTCGCTGTTTCATCCTGCGATGCGCTGTAGGCAACTTCATCGAATGGTGCAGGCTTGTTGTGATATTTTTTCTCGAGCACACGCAGCGGATTCACGAGATTGTAGATCTTCATCGTGTCAGCTGCAGTGGAGGTCTTGGTGATGTTGTTGCGAGTTTTCAGTTTCAATTCATAATCAGTGATCATCTTCGGAGTGCATTTTCCATTGAGCAATCCCTGGATGATCATCGCGCGGGTGTACGCGATGTCCGTATCCGCAGGCAATGCGTTCTCATCAACGCGGATGAGAATATGGCTCGCGCGGATATCTTCCTGCATGCGCGAATACGCTTCCATCAGGAGGCTGTCATTCACTTTGCGATCGGTGAGATAAGGTTGCGCTACCTGGCGGCGATAACCGGCGAGTTCTGTTTTGAAAGCGACGGAAGTATCCATCTGCATTTCTTCCGCTTCGAGCACTTTCATTTTGAAAGTCGTGAAGAGATCGATATAACTGTCGAGTGCTTTCGGATCGTTCGTCTGATCTTTATTGTTCTTCTGGTACACGTACAGGAATTCGGAAAGACGGACTTCTGTTGTACCGATGGTCATCAGTACCGGGTCGTCCTGAACCGAATTAACGCTAGTAGTCGCTGAAGGAACAGCAGGTTGTTGTGTGCGGGAGGCAGATTGAGCGAAGGAATTCAAACCAGCCATGGTCAACAGGGCCAGCAGAAGAAAACACTTTTTCATAATGGATTTATTATTTTTTGCAGGGAAGCAAAAGTACATATTTTGACCCTTATTACCCTGTTAAAAGGTTAGAAATTAGAGGGTAAAATAAGGCCTTCCCATTGTCATCATCGGCATTTTCCTACCTTTGGGCTTCTTTTGATAAACCGAAAAATCCTACACATGAAAATCCGTTTAGCTGCACTCCTGCCCCTGTTCATGCTGGCTTCCTGCGGCAATGATGCACCGGTAGCCACCGGTAACGACTCCACCCCGGTCGACACGTTAACAGCCACTAAAGTTGATGCTCCTGAATCCACTTCAGACCTGCCTTCTCCATTGCGTGTTGCTGCCATGTTCAAACGTTCCGGACTCAAATATCTTCCGGGCCTCACCAATTCAGACGCGAACGCATCCAAATATTCTTCGACATTCACGAGTGCCGAGAATATGGGCGTTTATAGTGCCGACATGGCGTATTGCGTTTCGAACAAGCAATCGAATGAAGGAACAAAATACCTGAAGGTCATCCGCGATCTCGGAAAACAATTGAACCTGAATAAAGTGTTCGAACAGTCAAATCTTTATGATCGTTTCCAGAACAACCTGAATAACGAAGATTCACTCGGAAAAGTTGTTGCCGAGATCCAGTACCAGACCGACCAGCAGCTCGAAGAGAACGGGCAGAATGATATTTATGGTATCATTTTCGCAGGTGCGTGGGTAGAGTCGATGTATATCGGCGGTGAAGTCTACCAGAAAGACGGAAATGACAATGTGCTCAACGCGCTGCTCGAACAGATGGCGGTTTGCAAGAATATCGTTTCAGAACTGGAAGTCTATCAATCGCAGAATACAGCGATCGCACCACTCATCGCCGACCTGAAACAGATCCAGGAAGCGATCAACGCGATGCCATCCATGAAAAAACTGAACGATGATCCGGACCTGGAATTCAGCGATGTTCATCCTACAAAAGAAGAGATCCTCCCGGTCATCAAAAAGATCGAAGAGATCAGAACAAAGATCATAAACGGTTAACCCCAAAAATCCCACTGCCATGAATCGCAGAGCACTTCTGTTATATCCCATTGCCGCACTGGTCATCGCTTTCACCGGAGCTTTCATACAGACCACCGATCAGTGTGATTCAAAAAAACTGAAAGACGACGCCAAAGCGGCGCTCGATCCTTACACGTATGACTCAGGAAAACTGACGCGTCTATTCTATAAGAAGAAAGAAACGCTGAAA
>DATJEX010000157.1:0-12181 GCA_035496135.1 Bacteroidia bacterium | reverse complement strand
CTTCGCGCGTGATCTTCCGGATCTCGTTCAGAAAATCGTCTGACAGCACACGCTGATCATAAGGCCGTGAATCGAAATCCGAAAAAATATCATCATAGCTATCAAGCCATAACGCAAGCCCGCGAACACGTTCATTAGGTGGATTGCTTTTACTTTTTTCCGGATCAGTGGTAGCCATTCTGCAAAGAAAATATCCTTACAAACTTCCGTAAACTGCATCGCGGGACGAATGACATTCATCCACATCCCAACTGACCCTCGTCACCAATAAGAAAATTAGAAATAAATTTGGCCGCTCAGGAAGCTGCACGTTCAGAGCCCCACCAGCTCGAGCAATTCTTCACCGGTGAATGGCGAAGGCAGGAAACGTACATCAAGATCTGCAGTTACCTTTTTTATGGCTGCATAACCCGGATCTCCGTTCACGATGGTGAGCGCTATCTTCCTTGCTTTGGCATAGGAATGGAAATTCTCCATAAAACGACGGAGTTCTTCCGGTTCCTTACGAATATCATAAACGATCATTGCCGCATCTTTCTGTTTTATCGTTTCCAACCCTGTAATACTGTCTTCATTAGTCAATACAAAATAACCAGCCAATTCCAGTATTTCGGCTATATTCTCTCTCAATTCGGGGTTCTCAACGATCACTAATACCGTCTTCATACAACAAAATTACGGCACATCTATTCCATTGAAATGACGGGCATCATACTGCAGATACTAAAGTGATGATCGTGGTTACTTATTCCCGAGACAGCGGTCGATCTCGAGGAGCAGTTCTTGCGCTTCGAAAGGTTTGCGGATATAACCATTCGCACCCATCTCAAGTCCGTGCTTCACTTCTTTCTGCTCAGCGTTCGCTGTAAGAAAAATAAAAGGTATCGCCGATGCGGGCGGAAAACTCTTCAGCGCTACCAACAATTCATACCCATTCATACCCGGCATCAGGATATCACACAGAATGAGATCGGGAAGAATATCTTTCACCATGGCCAGTCCATCCTCACCATTCGTAGCGGTTTCTACACTATGTCCTTCCAGTTCGAGAATCTCGGCTGTGTTATCCCTCAGATCGG
Source organism: Bacteroidia bacterium (assembly GCA_035496135.1). Lineage (GTDB taxonomy): Bacteria > Bacteroidota > Bacteroidia > Palsa-965 > Palsa-965. Next base: position 11,102 of record DATJEX010000157.1, on the reverse strand, counting down.
GATTGTCCTCTATTAAAACGATTGTTGCCATTTCCTTGACTATAGGAATCCCGCTTGCTCTCAAAGCTGACTTACAACCAGATTTCTCAATGCAAGTTCATTCACTATTTTCTTATGAAATAAATGTAATACTTTTTATAAATAACCAATATGTTTAATGTTAATTAAGTTTTATTTAAAGCCTGCCCCTGTTCGGATCACATCCGAACAGGATCTTGATGACAAATTATTAAGGGCGGCTTCAATCATCTTCCGGAATGACAATGGTCAAGGCGCCATGATCCGCGATTGAGTTGTTTTGCATTATACCAATAACAAAACACAGGTCATGAAAACCGATACACAAATTCAGAGAGATATTCTCGATGAACTCGAATGGGAACCAACACTGGCTCCCGGTGAAATAAAAGTGGATGTAAAAGAAGGCATTGTCTTTCTTTCCGGATCGGTTGATTCCTTCAACAAAAAGATCATTGCGGAACAGGCGGCGAACAGGGTTTACGGAACAAAAGCCGTTGAAGTCGACATTACTGTGGATGTTGATCCCAAATTGAAAAAAACAGATACGGAGATCACCGGCATCATCCTCGATATTCTCCGCTGGCATAGCGCCGTGAAAGAAGATAAAGTGAAAGTGGACGTGCAGGACGGATGGGTCACGCTTACGGGTGAAGTGGAATGGGAATTCCAGAAACGCGCAGTGAAACGTGTGATCGAAAATCTCGTTGGCGTTCGCGGGATCACCAACAACCTCGAAGTGGTACCACAGACCAACGTAGCAGATATCAAAGAGAAAATCTCAAAAGCATTTCAGCGTAACGCAACCATCGATGCTTCTAAGATCATCATCGAAACCAAAGGAGACAAAGTGATCCTCAAGGGAAATGTGAATTCATTGCATGAAAAATATGCGGCAGCGAAAGCGGCCTGGTTTGCTCCCGGGGTTCGTTCCGTGGAAAACAAACTCCAGGTGGAAAACGAGGTGCTCGCATACTGAGTTAACAGGCATGGGGTTCGGAAAGCGCCCTGGTTGTTAACGTTCCCTGCCCCGTAAGGCAGGGATTTTTTTATTCCGCGATCCTTTCCGTTAATGATCACAACTTTTATTCAGGATCGTGCGGCAAAAACTTCGATCTGTTTATCGCCGATACTTTTCTTAGCTCCTTTGAAATAAGGATTTTCCATTGTGCTTTTATCGGTAAGCCAATGCGCGCTGTTTCCAGCATTTCCTTCAGCAGTATAATTATAATAAATAGCCGTTGAATTGAAATGAAACGCTTTCAGGAGTTTGTAGAACGAATCCGTCACAAGATCAAAGTGTTCACACTCGTGATCATAATCTGAAGCATTATCACGTATGTGCTCTGTGTTATGCACGATCTTTCTCACCTGCTTGTTGAATATGGCGATCTGCTTTTTACTGAGTCCCGCCGTGCTTACCGCCAGTGTTGTCACGCGGAGTTCATCCGCATATTTTCCGGCGTCAGTGGTATTTCCTGTCATGAGTGCATTCTCGATCTTGAGATATCCATCCATCATAGTATTGAGTGATGTTTTGAAGGAAACAGGAATGCTGTCGATCGGAATGACTGTTTGTGAATTTGCCAGCTGAAACGCCAGTGTGGTTACGATGACCGCGAATATTTTTTTTATGTTTTTCATTTTCTTATTTGTTAGATGAATTATCAATGATGATGATGCCCGCTTGTCGGCGCTAGCTTTAGATAAATTTCTGCCGCTAAAGGCCTGCTGCCGTAAACAGGTTTCAGAAGCGGATCGGGATAATGGACCGTACCCTGAACGCCGAGCGAAAGATCGGTTTTATAATGCGTGAAAAGGATCCTGTTCACACCGAGTGTAAATGCGCTGACATTGAAAACAGGATCATTGGTAAACTGGAGTAATTGTAATTCATTCGCATCTTTCTGAATGAATTCATAGCGCACATAAACAGAAAGCGGCGCAAGTTTCAGATTGCTTTCTACCAGCACAGAATTCAGGTTTCTTCCGTCGCTGTTGTGATTCATTCCCCAGATGAGTGAAGAAGAAATGAATTTCCCGTGCTTCAGCAGTTTGGTATGGATCACCGATGCGGTTGTCCGTTTTACATTGATCGCCGGCTCGAGCGCTTCAGGACTATGAATGAATCCCTGCGAGAACTGAATGGAGAAGAATCTGTCCGGGTTCAACGAAATGCGGTAACTGTAACTGTCAAAAAGCGGTTTGTCAAAATTGAAACGGTTCTCGTCCGGTTCACGGCCCGTGAAAATACTTCCTTCCGCTTTGATCATCTTGTAGCGCAATCCGATCGTCGCGACTCCGAAAGTAATGTGCGTTGCATCCTGCCAATGATGGCCAAGTGAAGCATCCGGATCATTCATCGCGGAAAGCCGATGCATGAAAACCACCGGGCCAAGAGCAGGTTCGCCGGGATAACCGAAGTACGTATTCACATCAAGATCCTTACTGAAACTGTGCGTGTAATTCACTGCCAATTCCGCAAACAGATCATGAGGATGCTGACGGTCAACGATCGGAATGCCATTGTACGTTTCGCCCGACTGAAAAAGCAGTGGATATCCGCTTCCTCCTTCGGTCAATCTGTCGAGTGAGAACATCGATTGAAAAGAAAACAGATCCTTCTCACTCATTTTGTGCGCGAGCATGAACATCATCCAGTTCGGTGCATCAAATTTTTCTGCACCACGATCGCTTTGATGCGTCGCATCCTGCGAAGTGTAACGGAGAAAAACAGCACCATGAAACATGATCGATGTTTTGGAATACATCTTCATGTACATCAGCATCGGGCTTTGATCCGGTTGCCATGAAGTTCCGCTGCCATCGCGGTTCATTGGTAAATTCAGTGAAAAATTGGATGTCATCGTTTGCTCCTGTGCTGTATCGGTCTGCGCGGGTAAATTCAACGCGGAGAAAAACGCAAACGCAGTAAACAACCGGAAGAAAAACCGCTGTACCGATCCCGGGATCTTGTTTTCAAAAATTGTTTTTTCTGCCCTCCTCATAGCCTCAGGAATTAACATCAATGACAAAATCAGCGGTATGGATCTTTCCTCCGTGATTGAACTGGAGAAATGCGCGATAGATCCCTTTGCTGTCAAATTGCGTATGAAACATGATCGAAGGCCCATGCGTTCCATCTTCCATCGGGTGAACGTGGAGATAATTTTTCGAGTCACTGCTGATGATCACCATGTGGCCCAGCGCGCCTAAATAATTATCCAGGTCCGTTACATTCTTTCCGTCCTTCGTGATCGTGATCGTGGGCATCAATTCGGCTCCCGCTTTTACCGGCATTCCGCCGAATGACATTTGAACTTCATATCCATCGTCGCCTTTCCAGTCAAGATCCTGTTCAGTAAAAGTCTTCGCCACTACAGTTGATCCATTCACCGTAACGGGAATCCGCTGCAACTGATGTTCTGCTCCTGTCGGCGTATAATCGGCAAACAGAATAAATTCTCCGCCGAAGGGAAACGATGTGGAAACCCGGTAAGACCCATCCGCTGTTTGTTCCGGGTGAATGTGCTCAAACCAGGAGAGATCCTTGCTGACAACGATGAGGTGAATTTTTTTCTCATGCACGATGTCGAGCGGAATTATGGCAGATGAATCTTCCAATGTAGTTGGTGTAAGTGAGATCGTCACCTGTTCGCCCGAAGTGATCATCGCCGGAGAAGTACTGAACTTCATTTTAAAAGTTTTTGCCGAAACAGAAAGCGTTGAATCGGGTACAAGGGTCATTCCGCATTTCGGACACACACCCGGTTTGTCGCTGTGATAAGCGGTGTCCATTGGACACGTGTATCCACTTTTTGTTTGTTCGGCAGAATTGCTTTTGTTTCCGCAGGAATCAAGTCCTGTGAAAACAATGGAAAGCAGAAATAGTATGATGGCGGTTGTTTTCATATCTGTTGTGATAAATAAGTTAAGGAAAATTCTCCAATGGGAAACACGAAAGTATTCCCTCTTCATTACTGAAAATAAAGGGAACTAGATCCGGAAGGAATGAGTAAAGAGCCCGATGTCGGGGATCTTCGGAGGAGAAAGATGAGGATCACAAAGCAATGAAGATGCAACGGAAAAATGATCGCGCATAAGCACTGAAGCGAACAGAACAGGAAATGCCGGGCTTGTCAGTCGTGGTGCATGATCCGCCTGTTCAACTGAAGATCTGCTGAACGTTGAAAAAAACGCCTGTGTAAGATCACTGCAGCATCCATGCTCATTCTTTTCATGATCATGATGCGCGGCGTTTGTTTTTTCCACCATTTCGTGAATTCCGCAGTTGAGCGCAGTCGCCTGGACATAAATGAATCCTCCCGCTATCAGCAGGGCGAGTGATTTGTACCAGTATTGGATCCTTTTACGCATCGTATCTCTAATCTTACCTCAAATGTCTGACCACAATCCGGTCACTTAACACTATTTCACTTTGCCCGGTGATCTTTTCAGTCAATAGATCGCCTATACGCCTAAGAATTTCTGAGTTCCCCTCATATAGTCCTGATCAAAATCACCTTTACCTGCCACTACCATCATCCTTTCACTATTCCGGTATGCTGATGTTTGTATATACCAAAAACGGAATAGTTCAGATCGCATGGCAAAGGCAGCTAATCATAAAGTGAAGAATCCGGATCTCGGTGAAATTTCCGAGATGTTCAAAGCGATCGCATATCCCGGGCGCCTCGAGATCATGGAACTATTCTGCAATTGCGGTTGCGAACGGATGTCTGTAAAAAATGTTTACGAAAAACTGAAGATCGAACAACCGGTAGCATCAAAGCATCTCGGGATCCTGAAAAGAAGCGGTCTGATGACTCGTGAGAAAGAAAAAAATTACACCTATTTCAGGTTGAACATGGATAATCCAATAGCAAAATGCCTGGTCGATTGTTTTAGAAAAAAGTCATGATCGAACGAATCATATCCTGGTCAATACATAACCGCTTTCTGGTGTGGATCGGAATTGTCATGATCGTTGCCGGGGGAATTTATTCGATCTATAAAACTCCGGTCGATGCCATTCCTGATCTCTCTGAGAACCAGGTGATCATTTACACGGAATGGATGGGAAGGAATCCGCAGATCATGGAAGACCAGGTCACCTATCCGCTTGTTTCCAATCTCCAGGGAATTCCGGATGTCAAATCAGTTCGTGCAACATCCATGTTCGGTATGAGTTTCATTTTCGTAGTGTTCAACGATGACGCGGACATCTACTGGGCGCGCACACGTGTACTCGAGCGCCTGAATTATGCGCAGCGCTTCATGCCCGCAGGTGTTACACCAGCACTCGGTCCCGATGGCACAGGCGTCGGACATGTATTCTGGTACACACTCGATGCGCCGGGAATGGATCTTGGTGATCAGCGTGCGTTGCAGGATTGGTACATTCGGTTCGCCCTGCAACAAACAGAAGGAGTGAGTGAGATCGCTTCGTTCGGCGGATTCCAGAAACAATACCAGGTTACCATCGATCCCGACAAACTTGTTTACTCCGGCGTGCCACTTATGGATGTAACGAAAGCGATCGCCGACAACAACCGCGATGCAGGCGGAAGTACATACGAAGTGAACAACAGCGGTTACATGGTTCGCGGATCGGGTTACATAAAAGACATCAATGACATCAGCAATATTTCCATCGGAACTTACCGTTCCATTCCGATCTGCATAAAAGATATCGCGACTGTTCAGATGAGCAGCGATATCCGCCTGGGAATTACCGATGAGAACGGAACAGGAGAAGTGGTTGGCGGGATCGTTGTGATGCGTTACGGTGAAAATGCAAAAGATGTGATCGGGCGAGTGAAAGAGAAAATGAAGGAAGTGGAAAAAGGGCTACCGCCCGGCGTAAAATTCAGTATCGCTTACGACCGCAGCGATCTCATTGATGCTTCGATCGACACACTGAAGACTTCACTCTGGCAGGAGATACTCATTGTTTCTTTCATTGTCATCCTGTTCATGTATCATTTCCGCAGCGGACTCGTCGCGATCATCGCCATCTTTCTTTCGGTACTCATCGGGTTTATCCTCATGCGTGTGTTCGGTGTAACATCCAACATCATGTCACTCGGGGGAATTGCGCTCGCTATCGGCGATGTGGTGGATCCGGGAATTGTAATGGCAGAGAATGCATATCGCGCTTTGACGAATGCGGTTCTGCATAAAAACAAAAAAGTGTGATGGAAAAGGAGAGAATAGGAAATACGAAAGAGTTGCCCGACGCGGAACGTGTAGCGATCATTGAAAATTCGCTGCGCACGATCGGACGCTCTGTGTTCTTTTCTGTCCTCATCATGATCATTTCCTTTTCACCGATATTATTTCTCTCGGGACAGGCACAGAAATTATTCTCACCACTTGTTCTCACCAAAACTTTTTCGATGATCGGCGCGGCGATCCTCGCGATCGTTGTTTCACCCATGCTCACCCGCTCGCTTGTGAAAGGCCGGCTCGTCCCGGAAAGCAGGAATCCGGTTTCAAACTTTTTCGTGAAATGTTACACGCCTGTCATCCGCTTTTGCCTCGAATGGAAAAAGTCAGTTATCGCTGTTTGCCTGCTCATCATTCTCGGAAGTATTCCGCTTGTGCTGCATCTCGGAACGGAATTCATGCCGCCACTCGATGAAGGTTCCTTACTGATGATGCCGGTAACACTTCCGGATGTTTCCAATAACGAAGCAAAACGGATCATTCAGCTCCAGGATAAATTGATCATGACCGTTCCTGAAGTTGAAAATGTCCTCGGTAAAGCAGGCCGTGCGAATACAGCGACCGACAATGCACCGATGAGCATGATCGAGACGATCATCCTGCTCAAACCGAAATCGGAATGGCGCAGCGGATTGACCACCGACAGCCTGATCGCTGAATTGAATTCCAAAGTTCACATCCCGGGCGTGACGGTTGGCTGGACACAACCGATCATCAACCGGATCAATATGCTTTCAACAGGAATACGGACAGATGTCGGTGTGAAAGTCTATGGGCAGGATCTCGATACGATCTATTCCATTTCAAGAAAGATAGAAAGTGTGTTGAAAGGAATAAACGGATTATCGGATCTGTACGTGGAACAACTTGGCGGAGGAAAATATCTTGACATCAATATCAAGCGTGATGAATTGGGACGCTACGGCGTGAGTATTGAAGATGTGAATATGCTGATCGAAAGTGCGATCGGCGGAATGAATATTACGACGAGCATCCAGGATCGCCAGCGTTTTTCGGTGAGCCTTCGTCTCGGCCAGGATTTCAGAGATGATCTTGCGGCAATAAACAGAATTCCGGTTCAAACGGCGCAATACGGAACCATTCCGCTTTCTTCCGTTGCCGACATTACAGAATCGGAAGGCCCGCCCATGATCAATTCGGAGAATTCCATGTTGCGCGGTACCGTTTTGTTCAACGTGCGCGGCCGTGACATGGGAAGCGTAGTGAAAGATGCGAAAGAAAAAGTGGATTCATTATTCAGAAAATTACCACAGGGATATTCCATTGGCTGGAGCGGACAGTATGAAAACCAGGTGGAAGCGGAAAGCAGGCTTGAACTCATCATTCCGATCGTGTTGCTCATCATCGGTCTTATCCTTTATTTCACTTTCCGTTCTGCAAAAGAAGTACTCATCGTTTTCGTGAGTGTTCCGTTCGCACTGATGGGTGGTGTCTACTCACTTTATTATTATCACATCAATTTTTCAGTAGCGGTCGCCGTAGGTTTCATCGCGCTCTTCGGTGTTGCCGTGGAAACCGGCGTACTGATGCTGACGTTCATGAACAACACGCTTGGTGAACTGGCGATGAAAAAAAGATCGGCGCAGGAATTAATTTCCTCACCCGAGATCAAAGCCGCCATCTTCGCCGGTGCTGCGCCGCGTGTGCGGCCGATCCTGATGACCAATCTCGCGAACATCATCGGGCTCATTCCTATTTTGATCTCCACTGGTACGGGTAGCGATGTGATGAAACCGATCGCCGTTCCTTTTGTTTTCGGATTGATCTCGGCGATCCTGTTCGCGCTGATCGTTCTGCCGGTCATTTACCTCGTGGTCAAAGAACGGGAACTGAAAAAAAAGGGAAAGTTGATCACACTTGATCTGAAAGAAGACTGAGATGAGACAGGAACAAAAAATATCCTACAGAAAAAAAGGGTCGAATGTTCTTTACATACTGATCGCGCTTTTCTTTTTTTCATTCCGGCTCAGTGCGCAATCCGATACATCCTTCATGAGCCTGGATGCGATCCTTTCAAAAATGGATACGAGTTATCCGTTGCTGCTGCAATACAATGAAAAACTGAGGTCGATCGACGCACTTGCACAAGGTTCAAAAAGCTGGATGCCTCCTACGCTATCCATCGGTGCCGACCGTTTCGGTTACCAGCCGATGATGTGGGGTGAGCAATCGGCCATGAACCAGGCGGCGATCATGATCACAGCCGGACAGATGTTCCCGAATCCGAAAAAAATCGATGCGCACAGTAATTCCATCGAAGCACAAGCGGCTCCGCTGAAATATGATTCGGCATGGCTGCGTAATGATCTCCGGGAAAAAGCAAGAACATGGTATTACGAGCGTTACATCGCGGAAAAAAAACTTGCGCTGCTCAAACAGAATGAACTTTTGCTCGACATGCTTATTTCTACGGCCGAATCGCATTACAGCATCAATCAAACCGATCTCTCTTCCATTTACAAAGCAAAAGCCGAACGCGTTGAATTGACCAACATGGAAGCCATGTTCAACGCGCAGATCAGCGAGAGCAACATCGGGTTGAACACCTTGATGAACCGCGATGTGAATACTATTTTCTCCATCGACACCTTGATCATTCCACAGCATTATTCCGATTCCGTTCCTTTCGACAGCCTTCTCCGGAGAAATGATCTGCTGGAAATGGATGCGGAGATCGTTTCCATGAAACAACAGCAGAATTATATGAGAACGAGTTTACGGCCTGATTTCGGAGTAAGTGTTTCTCACATGCAGATGCTGGGAATGCCGGATCAGTTTTCCGTGATGGGCATGATGACGGTCCCGATCGCTCCATGGTCATCCGGAATGTATAAGTCGGAAGTGCGCGCGATGGATTTCCAGATCCGTTCGATGCAGCTGGAGAAAGAGAATATGCAGCTCATGGCGAAACAGATGGCGGCAGAAAAGCACGCGATGCTCGGTTACGAAACACAGCAACTGAATAATTATGATTCATTGATCCTTCCCGCTTACCGGGATAATTATAACGCAGCCCTGCTTGCCTACCGCAACAACACCGGAAATTTCTTCGTGCTCCTTGATGCATGGAATATGCTGCTCATGAAAAACATGGAAGCGACCGACCAGCTTTACAAAGTGCTCCTGATGCAAACACAATATGAATATGAGATCGAAAAATAAAATACGGATCAATTTCATGTTTTCGCTGATGACATTCGGCATGACGGCGCTTTGTGTTGTGATGGATCTGTCCTGCTCTGCTCCCGTTATCGATCACGCTAAAAAAGATGATGTCGATTCTGTTGCGTTGTCCATTCTTGCCCGATCTCCCGGAACAGTTGTACTCTCACAGCAATCCGTTGTTCGTTTCGGAACAACCGTTCCCGGAGACGACATTGCAGCAAAAGGCATGATCATTCCGGATGACAGCCGCACGAACACGATCGCGGCACGTTCCGGCGGAAGGATCGAGAAGTTGTACATCCATCAGCCTTATCAATTCGTGAAAAAAGGGGAAAAGTTGCTCGATCTCTACAGCCCGGATCTGAATACAGCGATCAGCGAATATCTTTTTGTGTGGAATAAAGACAGCACTTCATCCCTCACACAGTCGGCACGGAAAAAATTAGTGCTGCTCGGTTTGGAAGAATTCCAGCTCAGGTCAATTGAAAAAAACAATTCTGTCCCTCCGGCCATTTCGCTTTATTCACCTTATGCCGGATACGTGATCTCTTCGGGCGCGGCAACCAACAGCACCGGAAATTCATCAATGGAAAATAATTCTTCAGCAATGAATGGAATGAATGCGGCCGGAAGTAATAAGGATAATATCATTTCTCCGGCTTCCTCCATTAAGGAAGGAGCATATATCGTTCCCGGACAGGTTTTGTTTTCGGTCAACGATGCGCAACAGGTGATCGCGTTGTTGAATGTAGATGCTGCTGATCAATCTTCGGTACAGGAAGGCCTGGAAGTCGTGGTAACAAGTGAAACACAAAATAATAGTTCAATCAAAGGCACGATCAACCTGGTCGAACCTGAATTCAGGAATGGGCAACATTCTTTGTCGGTAAGAGTTGGTCTCGACAATTCAAACGGTTTGCTGAAATTCAATTCGCTCGTTAATGCAGAGATCGATGTTGCGTCGACAACAGCAGCTTCACTTCCTTCCTCGTGCATCTTTGATCTTGGTGAAAGAAAAATAGTGTGGGTAAAAACAGGAGAGGCCGGACATGTGCCGTACTTCACTCCGCGCGTCATCACTTCAGGAAATTCATTCGGAAATTACACGGAAATTCTTTCCGGCATTGATCCAGGCGAAGAGGTTGCTCTGCAGGCGGGATTAATGGTCGACCGTGACGGGATCATTCAAACTGATACGAAATGAAAAAGAACCTGCGTTATATCTTTCTGCTTTTTTCCGCGATCATTTTTTCGTGCAACGGGAATACGCCCAAAACAAAAAACACGGCAGCGGCTGATAGCATGGCGGGAATGAAGGGAATGGATCAACAGGATCATTCTGAAATGCTTCAGCTCAGTTCAGAAGAACAACTGCTGGCAGGAATAAAAACTGATACTGTTAAACTCCGGGATCTCCGGATGTCATTCACCGCACTCGGCGAAGTCGTCACAGATGAAAATACGATTGCTGTGATCAGCACACCAGTGCAGGGACGAATTCAGAAACTCTACGTGCGCAACACCGGAAGTTTGATCCATTCCGGCCAGGCGTTGTATGATATTTACAGTGAAACGTTACTGGCGGAAGAACAGGAGTTGTTGCGACTGACGGTGAATCCCTCCGATTCGGAACTGGCCGATGCTGTACGAAACAAACTTGAGTTGCATGG
>DATJEX010000156.1:0-4009 GCA_035496135.1 Bacteroidia bacterium | reverse complement strand
AAAAAGATGGAAAGGTGACGAAGATCAGGAAGGAAAGCGTGAGGATTTTTTTCATGGGACAGGCAGATTGAACTGAAAGTTGCGAAAAACCTGGGTGTAATCAAAATCGGATAGTGGGTCAGTTTGAAGTGGTGTCAGCGTATCCTGAGCGAAGCCGAATGGATAACCTGACACGGTGCGGTGCGTTTGCTCAAACTGACCAGCTACTCAAAATCGTATATGCAGATATTGGCAATTAGCTGACCTTTATTGACCAATTTACCTTGTTGGTCGAATCCGCTTTTAAAACGTGAATAATTGCGTTATCTTTAATTCATACAAAAACTCTCCAATGAAAAAGATATTTACACTTTTCACCGCAACGATCTTCACGGTTACGGTTTCCAAAGCACAAGTGACCACAGCGATGGATTTCAATTCCACCGATTGTAACTCCAACATGGTCCATCTTTTTCCGCAACTCGATAACGGCGAAGTGGTGATCCTCGAATTTTTCATGAATTGCGCTTCCTGCATCAACGCCGGACAAAAAATAACACCGATGTTCAACGCGCTCGCCGCACAATACCCGGGTTATGTTCATTATGATGCATTCACCTATAATAATTCGATGACCTGCACTACTGCGAATTCGGTGATCATCGGTAATGGCATCAACGCGACCGTATTTGATTCAGGTGCCGCGCAGGTTGCTTACTACGGCGGATTCGGGATGCCAACGATCGTTGTCGTGGCAGGAAATCAGCACCAGGTTTTGTTTTCCCATGTTGGATTTTCTACAAGCGATACCACAACCATGGGACAGGTCATCCGGAATTTCTTCGCGACCGGCGTCAATGAACAGAATGCGTTCGTTTCTTCCATGAATGTTTATCCGAATCCTTCTTCAACCAACATTAATCTGAATTTTGATCTCACGACTGCGGGTAAAGTAACCGTTCAGATCGTGGATAATCTCGGACAAACAGTTGCTGTGAAAGATCTTGGTGAATTGAGCGCCGGGAATTATTCGCAGGTATTGACCACAGAGAATCTTACTGCAGGATCTTATTTCGTGCGCTTGCAGACAGGAGAATCTGTGCTCACCAAAAGAATTGTCATAGCTCAATGATTTTAGATCACCGGAAAAAGGGGAGGTCGCTGCGGTCTCTCCTTTTTTATTTTCATCCAATGAGAACACTACTTCTGATCGCCTTTTTAACCACTACTTCTTTCGTACGCTCGCAGAATGCGCTGTTCATTCCCGATACACTCGTTGGCCCCACTTTCAATCTCGATGTTCAGCAGGGAAGTAAAATATTCTTTCCAACGCATTCCACGCCGACTTACGGTATCAACGGAAATTTTCTCGGACCGACACTGATCTTCAACAAATGGGATTCGGTGTGGCTGAACGTGACGAATGATCTGAATGTTTCCACCACGATGCACTGGCATGGCATGCACCTTCCTGCTGTTTGCGATGGAGGTCCGCACCAGGTGATCAATCCCGGAGCTACGTGGAGTCCGGTTTATCGCGTGTTGAATGATGCAGGAACATACTGGTATCATCCGCATGGAAACATGAGCACGGAAATGCAGGTCACGAAAGGGCTGGGAGGAATGATCATCGTTCGTGATAGTGCTGAAGCGGCGTACAATATTCCGAGAAGATATAACGTGGATGATTTTCCGCTCATCGTGCAAACGAAATCGTTCGATGTACTTTATCAGTTGCAGGCGTATACGCAGGATGATACGGTACCTATGGTCAATGGAACGATCGATCCTTACCTGCAGGTTCCGCAACAGGTGGTGCGATTGCGATTGCTCAACGCTTCTGCCGATCGTGCTTTTGATTTCGGTTTGGAAAATGATTCTTCTTTTTACATGATCGCTTCTGACGGAGGAATGCTCGCGCAACCGTTGCATCTGACGCGCATCACACTTTCTCCGGGCGAACGTGCAGAAATTCTTGTTGATTTTTCAAACTACAACATCGGCCAGAGTATTCATCTGAAAAGTTATGCTTCGGAATTGCCGCACGGGATCATGGGCGCCGATTCGGTCGGGACTTCTTCGATCCAGATCACGGGTTATTACAATAATTTTCTGAACGGTGCTGACTTCAATATTCTCCGTCTCGATGTTGTCGCACCGACGGCGAATCCTGTTACAACCATTCCTGCTTCATTCACGCCGCTTAATCCGTGGTTGCCCGCGCAGATGAATGCAGCACGCACGATCGAATTCACTGCCGACACAGGTTTCTCCGGTCCGCAGGGATTGGTGGATGGGCCATTTCTCATGGGCGGACATTCATTCGCGATGGACACGATCAACCAGGTGGTGCAATTGAATGATGTGGAGATCTGGACGCTTATCAATTCAACACTCGTCGCGCATCCGTTTCACATTCATGATGTGCAGTTTTATGTTCTTGATGTAAATGGAAATCCTCCTGTTGCAGAAGATGCGGGAAAAAAAGATGTGATCCTCGTGATGCCGGGCGACACGGTGCGCTTCATTACTAAATTCACCGATTTCGCCGACACAGGAACGCCGTACATGTATCACTGTCACTTGTTGCACCACGAAGATGAAGGAATGATGGGAAGTTTCATCGTGGTTGATTCCACACAACTCGGTGTTCAGGAATTTTCAAACGAAACCCAACTGGAGCTATTTCCGGTTCCTGCCGATGAACAGTTGATGGTCAAACTCAGTAATGCAAGTCACCAAAGTGTTATCGCAGAAATTTTCGACGTGAATGGAAAAGTCCGGATGCGGATGTTCCTTCACGATGGAATGAACACGATCAATATTTCTTCACTGCCGTATGGTTGTTATTTCATCAGTGCCGATCCGGCGAATGGAAGAGTGTGCAGGAAATTCATCATACAACATTGAGGCAAATGGAAACTTTCGATCGCCACGAACATTGGGAGAAGATCTATCAGACCAAACAACTTTCTGAAGTAAGCTGGTATCAGCCAACACCTGAAACATCGCTCGCGTTTTTTGACCAGTTTCATGTTCCGAAAAATGCAAAAGTCATTGATGTAGGTGGTGGGGACAGTTTTCTTGTCGATCATCTGCTGGATCGTGGTTACACTGATATCACTGTGCTCGACATTTCTGAAACCGCCATTGAGCGCGTAAAGAAACGTCTTGGAGAAAAAGCGTCAAAAGTGAAATGGATCGTTGGCGACGCGGCGACATTTGTTCCGTCGGAACAATTCGATTTCTGGCACGACCGCGCGGCTTTTCATTTCCTCACCGATGAAAAAGAAATTTCAGATTACCTGGAAACAGCACAGCAGAGTATCAATCCTTCCGGCGTGCTGGTGATCGGTACCTTCTCCGAACAGGGTCCGAAGAAATGCAGCGGCATCGAGATCAAACAGTATTCAGAAAATTCCATGACCGATCGCCTCAAAAAATTCTTCGAAAAAATAAAGTGCATCAAGGTCGATCACAAAACACCTTTCGACACGATACAGAATTTTATTTTCTGCAGCTTCCGGAAATTGCAATCCGTTTGAAAGTGATGGGTCTCTGGGAGTATTAGTTCCCTTCGATCGTTTCCGCGCCAGCGCGTTGCGATGACGTTGTGTGAAGTAGCACATGCACGCTTCGCGTGAACAACAGCGCATCTATCATCACGCGAAGCGTGCACATTTCCCTCTGACACGCGTCATCGCGAGTGTCGACTTTTTCAGTCGACGCGACGCGACCGCGTGTGAACCGAAATGAGTTTCCCCTTCGATCACTTCCGCACCAGCGCGTCGCGATGACGTTCCGTTGGGTGGTCGCCTCATCACTAATCGGCAATCGACAATTGAAAAAGCCCCCGGATATCTCCGAAGGCTTCTTTCTTGTTGTATGCTATTTTCAATGTACCGTCGCCTCATCCCCAATTGGAAATCGGCAATCGGCATATCGGCAATCGATTACCCTGCAATCGTCCACGTCTTATCCCCACTCAAAATCTTGTCAAGCGGCATTGGACCTTTCTTCGATTTCGCGA
>DATJEX010000155.1:0-45126 GCA_035496135.1 Bacteroidia bacterium | reverse complement strand
CAGTGGTTCCATTTCAATTGATTATTCCGCTTCTACCAATGGTGCACGTTATTACCGCGATCCGGGTTTCTGCGCTTCTGTTACCTCGAATAATTATGTTGTTGACGGAAATGCGGTGAACATCATCAGCAAAGTCATCACGAATACCACCGCTGTCGGATTCAATCCGCTCACTACCGATCTCACCTGGCACATTGTTGCGCATGTTGCGGTGACCAAATCTTCAGGCGGAACCATTGACTGGAATTGCGATCGCACGAAAGAACTGCTCAATACCTCTGATGCGAATGTGTATCATGGAACGGCGCAACCGATCAGCTGGAACCTGGCACGCATCGGCATCACCGGAAGTGCGAACGGAACCTGTGCGGACGGAGAAGCATTCACCGGGAATGTAACGAGCCAATTGATCCGCGATTTCGGTGGCTGCAACATCGGTGGAAAATACCCGATCATCCAGGGAACGATCGATTTCACTAAAGGAACGCGCCCGGTCCGCCATATCGATTTCGGAAACGGAGCTTGTGACGATCTTGCAACGGTTACAGTGAATAATCATACCCGTACGTTCACGATGCACTAAAAAGTGAATGTGAGAGTGAATGTGAAGGGGAAATAATAAGTTAAGAATTACGCTGTCAGAAATGATGGCGTTTTCTTTTTATGCGGAACAGTTCTTGCATCACCATCGTATAATTACCCCTTTTCACACACGCTTTCACATACACTTGTGTTTACCTTTGTCTCTCATGTCAACCCTCACAGGAAAAATATCCATCACCACAAAAATTCACTGGAGAATTCCGTTTGTCTTTTACGGGATCACTTCATTGATGCTGCTTTGTTTTTTCCTGGTGAAATTGGATGAAAGAAATTCCGCTACGAGTCTGTCCTCCGTCTTCCGTGCTCCGTCTTCCATTGTGGGAGAAGATTCCACTGTCGTCATTACGATGTCATTCATCGGAGACTTGATGTGCCACGTTCCGCAAATTGACAATGCACGAAAACCGGATGGAAGTTTTGATTTCAATCCGAGTTTCAAAGAGATCACGCAATATCTTTCGGCGGCCGATGTGACGATGGGAAATCTCGAATGCACATTTGCCGGATCGGGCCGACCTTACCAGGGTTATCCTGCTTTCAATGCGCCCGATGCTTATCTGTGGGCGATAAAAAATTCCGGGATTGATTTCGTCTGCACGGCGAATAATCACAGCATGGATACGGGGGAAGAAGGATTATTGCGCACGGTGAAAAAAGTGCGCGAGGCCGGATTACAATCGACCGGAACTTTTCTTTCACAACGCGATCGTGATTCCATTCGTGTACTCGACATCAAAGGAGTGAAGGTCGCAGTACTGAATTACACGTACGGAACGAACGGTGCCTATCCCGATTCTTCGCGCAAATACATGCTCAACGTGGCCGACAGCGCGCTCGTGCATAATGATGTGCTGCATGCACGCGCGACGAATGCCGATGTTGTGCTCGTATTTTATCATTGGGGAATTGAGAACAAACAGGAGCCTGTGGCAAAACAGGGTTCCATGTTTCACTGGGCAGCCGATGCGGGGGCAGATCTTGTCATAGGCGCACATCCGCACGTACTCGAACCACTTACTTATTTCAAAACAGCTTCGAATGCCAGGCTCGATACCGGGATTGTAGCGTGGTCATTGGGAAATTTTCTTTCCAACCAGTACTGGCGTTACACTGATGCGGGAGTCATTCTCACTTTATCCCTGAAGAAAAATTTCACCACAGGGAAAATTTCGCTCGAGCAAACGCAATATTTTCCAACAATGGTCAATCGCTCGAATGATAATTCCATTCAGCAGCACGTCGTCATTCCGGCACAGTGGTGTGAACTCGATTCACTTCCTGCGTGGATCAATGCCGGTTATCAAACCAAATTGTGCGAAGGATTCAGTGATACGAAAGTGATGATGGTGAAGAATTCCGCAAAGCCGGCGTTGAAATCATATAAGTAGTTCTACTTAGACATCTCTGCGCAATCTCCGTGATCCGCGAGCAAATTCTTCTCGCTGATCACGCAGAGGTCGCAGAAAACCCCCATTAACTTATTTTTTCAAATCACATTGTGACTTTTCCATGTCCAGCGCATTAGGATATCAGAACCGCACGAAAATCGTGCTTCATGATAAACCAACCCGCCATGAAGTCAACGCTATACTTCAGGGCTTAAAAAACCACTCTCATGAAAAAGTCAATCTTCATTCCGGTCCTCGCGATGATCTTCGCCGGCGCCGTTCCTGTATTCGCGGGAAATGTTCCATTCAATGGTGATGAACCCAAGACACAAGCAGCCGATCTTGCCAGCAAAGCTTCGTGGATGATCATTCTCAATTTCGACAATGCCGATTCGCTCAACGCGGCAAAAAGTATCTGCGACCAGGCGATCACACTCGATCCTGAATGCGTGGATGCGTATGTGCAGCGTGGTGACGCGAGTTTTTTCCTCGGGCAATATGATGTGGCGCTGAAAGATTTCGATGTCGCGGTTCAGAAAAGAGGCAACTGCGACGATTACCAGTACCGCGGTGAATGCAAATTCAATCTCGAAGATCTCGATGGTGCACTGGCCGATTACAAAATGGCCGCGCAAAAAGGAGAGAATGATAATGCATCAGGCGCCAATCTCGCAATGGGCGATGCGAACCGACTCGGCATCAAACTCTACAACGCGGAGAAATATTCAGAAGCCGTAGACGCGTTCACCATCTCTGTCAACGCGACTCCAACGGGAAATAATATTTACAATCGTGCCAATTCTGAATACCTCAATGGTGACAAAGCAAGCGCACTCGCCGACTGGAAGACCGCAGGTAAACTTGGTAACAAAGACGCGAAGAAATCTTACAAGAAATTCCGTAAGGCATGATCAACCCCAGAATGCCCCGGAGACGGCTGTGGAGAAATTCACAGTCGTTTTTTTATGGCGTACTAACTACGAACAAAATCCGAAAATACAAATCCCGAAAATTCGAACTTACAGGTTCGTATTTTCGGGATTGGTTCGTAGTTAGTACCCTATAAGGATCTCAGTATTTTCCAATTTTAATCTTATCTCCCGCGTGCATGATGAAGTGATCACTGAAATTATTCAGCTTCTTCAGTTCGGCCACAGAAACATTCGTCGCTTTGGAGATGGTGTAGAGGTTGTCGCCATTCTTCACCGTGTAGTATTTATATTTTACAGCGGTTGAAGTGGTGGTCGTGCTGGTCGAAGTTGTTGAAGTGGCGGCACTCGAAGAGGTCGTCGTAGCGGGTGCATCAACAGTTGTGGTCGCAGTTGTGGTTGTTGTACTTGTTGCCGGCGCTTTCTGTGGAGTGTAGATCGTCAGTTTCTGTCCGACTTTGATGTAATTACTTTTCAAACCGTTCCACGCGCGGATATCCGTTGCTGAACATTTGTAGACGCGCGCGATGGAGGTGATCGTCTCGCCTTTCTTCACGGTATGCGTTGTTTTCACCTGTACGATCGCCAAAGCAGCCATCGCTGTATCTGTTTTGATGTACGAGTAGATCTGCTGTTCGTTCGTCACGAATTGTCCGACTTTGTCGAGTGGAAGTGTGATCTTGTAAGGAGTTCCTGTTGTTGAAAGCGGGATCACATCGATCTTGTATTCGGGATTCAGGAATTCGAGTTCATCGAGCGAAATGGAAAGCACCGACTCGATCTGCGTGAAAGTCACTTCCTGTTTTACGGAAACAGTGTCAATGTCGAAGAAGACTTTTTTCGGAACGTCGGAATATAAATTGTGCTCTTCGTAATAATTCATCACGTAATTCGCCGCGATGAAAGCGGGAACATAAGCCTGTGTTTCTTTCGGAAGGAACGGACGGATCTCCCAATAGGTTTTCTTTCCACCGCCTGCGCGACGGATCGCTTTGTTCACATTTCCAGGGCCTGCGTTGTAGGCCGCGAGTACGATCTGCCAATCGCCGAACATCGTATACAGATCTTTCAGGCAACGACAGGCGGCATCGGTGGAAACGATCGGATCACAGCGCTCGTCCACGTATGAATTCACTTCGAGGTTGTACATCTTTCCGGTCGTGTACATGAATTGCCAGAGTCCGCGCGCGCCTGCGTGAGAAGTCGCTGTAGGATTGAGTGCGGATTCGATCACAGCAAGATGTTTGAGTTCGAGCGGAAGGCCGTACTTGTCGAGTTTCTCTTCGAAGATCGGGTAATACAACTGCGAAAGCGCGAGCATTTTTCCAACGAGGCTTCTGCGTTTCACCACGTACATGTTGATGTACGCTTGCACATCATCATTGTAAACAAGATCAAATGGAGAGGCGGCATTCAGTTTAGCGAGACGCGTTTCGATCTCGGTAGGATTTGCTGCAGGAATACTGTCGGCAGCGTAATGATATTTGTTGTTGTGCTGTGTCGGTTGTTCCGGAAGAGAAGCGATGTATTGATTATGCGCGAGACTGTCGAGCATGGCAACAACGGGATCATCGGCAAATTTCACCGTGTCCATTTGTGCGTGCACGCTGGCCGCAAGTAAAATCAGAATAAATACGACTGCAGATCTTCTCATCATCAGCTTCTTCCTGAGAATTATACGTGGAATAGGGTAAAAAGTACGCGATTCTTACAAAGATCGCATCCTCATTGGGATTTACCAATAGCGAGAACGCAGGTTATGAAGGGTAAATTGTTAAAAACAGCACCTATTCGCGGTATTTGCAGATCATGCTAAACAGCCTGCACATACTTCGCAAAAGCGAGAAGTTCTCCTTCGGCGAATCGCTTACCCATCAGCTGTACACCGAACGGAAGTCCGTTCTTCGCATTGCCCGACGGAACAGAGATCGCGGGAAATCCGGTGAGATTCGCCTGCACGGTGAAAATATCTTCGAGATACATCTTGATCGGATCGGCTGAATTCGCACCGAATTCAAATGCAGTTCCCGGAGTGGTGGGAAGAAGAATGAGATCGTACTGATCGAAGATCTCCTGCGTTTTATCGCGCAGCAATCTTCTTACTTTTTGCCCTTTGGAATAATAAGCGTCGTAATAACCCGCACTCAGCACAAAAGTGCCGAGCATGATGCGGCGTTTCACTTCTGCTCCGAATCCTTCGCTTCTCGATTTCTTGTACGTTGATTCGAGGTCGGTCGCATTTTTACTTCTGTATCCGTAACGGATGCCGTCGTATCGCGCGAGATTGGAAGAAGCTTCAGCGGTAGTGAGAACATAATAAGCCGGAACGAGAAAATCGAGATAAGGAAAACGAACAGGTTCAACGGTGTGTCCGTCTGCTTTCAGTTTCTCGATGAGCGAAAGCATGTGCGATCTTATTTCCGGATCGAGGCCGTCTTTCTCGATACAGTCGGCGAGATACGCAACGCGTTTCTTTTCCGGTTTGGAAAGTTGTTTCGAATATTCTGCAACAGGAACGGAAGAAAGCGTCGAATCATATTCATCCATTCCCGCCATCACTTCAAGAATTTTCGCCGCGTCGTCCACGTTGTTCGTCAACGGGCCAACCTGGTCGAATGAAGAAGCATACGCAATGATTCCCCAGCGGGAAACTCGTCCGTATGTTGGTTTCATTCCAACGATCCCGCAGAAAGATGCAGGTTGACGGATAGATCCGCCGGTGTCTGTTCCCAATGCGGCGAGACATAATCCGGCAGCAACAGCAGCGGCACTTCCGCCCGATGATCCGCCGGGCACACGCTTCAGATCGTGCGGATTCTTCACATTTCCGAAGGCAGAATTCTCATTGGAAGAACCCATCGCGAATTCATCGCAGTTTGTTCGCCCGATGATGATCGCGTCTTCAGCAAGCAAACGTTCGGCAACCGTGGAAGAATAAGGGGAGATGAATCCTTCAAGAATTTTTGATGAAGCGGAAACTTTATGGTCCTTGTAGCAGATGTTGTCCTTGAAAGCGATGACCATCCCGGCGAGTTTGCCTGCTATACCGCTTTTTATTTTTTCATCCACCTCTTTCGCTTTTGCACGTGCACTTTCCGGAAACACTTCGAGAAAAGCGTTGAGTTCTTTTTTCTCATCGATCTTCCGGAGATAATCTTCAACCAATGCGGCGCAGGAAATTTTCCCGCTGTGCAGATCAGTTTGAATTTCAGAAAGAGACCGGTAATTCAAGCGCGTGAAAAATGTGGAAATGAAAAATGATGAACGACGTGGTGATCATCATTCATCATTCTATCAGTGAAAATTCAGTTAGTCTTTTTTCGGAGTGGTTTCATCCACACCTTTGGAAGCATCTTTGAATTCCTTGATGCCTTTTCCAAGGCCTTTCATGAATTCAGGAATTTTGCGTCCGCCGAAAAGCAATAACACCACTACCAGGATGATGATGAGCTCTGGTCCGCCGAGGCCGAATGGGCCGAGTATGATAAAAGGATTCATTGTTTGTTGTTTCTACCGCAAAGATACGAAAATAGTTGGTCGTTGGTCGCTGATTGCAGGCAGCTGTTTCTTGTAATTCATTAACCACCAACCACCTATCAACGAACGGCCAACTTCTCAGAAGGTAGGCTGCTGCATGAATGGGTTCGGCGGATTCATTTTCGTTTGTTCGAGCAGTCGCTTGTATCCCGACATTTTGGTCCAGAAAACGATCCAGCAAACCAGTCCGGCGATGCTTCCGAAAAATCCAATGAAGGGAAGAAAACCCGTGAGCGGAAGAATGCACATCCACAATCCCACGCTATAACCCGGGCGCTCTTCATCCACGCGCACATTCCGCGCACGGAATTCATCACGCAGCGAATCGGCGATGTAGCCGACCATCATGAAATTCCAGATGAGTCCGAAGATCGGAATGAAGACCATCCACACTTGTCCCGGCGACATTTTGCGGAGTTGCGGATGAACGAGTTCCATGGTTCGTTGTAAAGTGAGCAGATAAAAGATCTGCAGCACGATACCGACAAGGAGAACACATAAGAAAATGCCGAGGAATAATGGTCCTAATAATTCGAATGCACGAAATGGGTTTGAACTCATTTTGATGTGAGGTTTAGTGAAGCAGCGAATGTAAATTATTTCACAGCGTTTTCATAGAGTTCAGCGGCTTTTTCCCAATTCACCACATTCCACCACGCCGTTACATAATCGGCACGTTTGTTCTGGTACTTCAGGTAGTACGCATGTTCCCACACGTCAAGTCCAAGCACAGGAACACCTTTCGTATCGGCGATATCCATCAACGGATTATCCTGGTTGGGAGTGGAAATGATCTGCAGTTTTTTGTCCTTGTCCACAATGAGCCACGCCCATCCCGAACCGAAACGGTCTTTTCCTGCATTGGCGAATTGCTCTTTGAATTTGTCGAACGATGTGAAAGTCGAATTGATCGCTTCGGCCAATTTCCCATTGGGAACGGAAGAAGATCCTGCAGAAGCGGTTGCGCGCATACTGTTCCAGAAAAAGGTATGGTTCCAGTGTCCGCCACCGTTGTTGCGCACCGCCACCGGCATTTTCGAAACGGTTTTCAGCAGCGATTCAAGATCGGCCGGAGCATCTTTCACATCCGCCAGTGCTTTGTTCAGGTTCGTGACATAAGCCTGGTGATGCTTGTCGTGATGGATCTGCATCGTTTGCATATCGATGTGCGGTTCGATCGCATCGTACGCGTAAGGCAGATCAGGAAGCGTGTAAGGCGCGTTGATCTGCAGCAAGGAAATATTCAGTGCGTTGTGGTTTTCCGCGTTCAGTAATTTTTTTCCGAAGAAGGAAATTCCGAGTGTGGCGAGAAAACTTTTTTTGAGAAAATCGCGGCGTTTGTCCATGGGTAGATATTTTTTATTTGATGAAATTTTATTTACAAGGGAACGAATTTCGAATCTATCCTAATATGCGAATCTTGTTCAAGATCAATCGCCGTTGTGCAGTTTGCGGATCCCATTAGAATATTCGGGTAGATTCGCAATTCGTTCCCTTCGATCGGGAAATATCAATTGAAAAGAACGAGAACCTGGTTCTTCTCCACCGCCGTTCCCTTCTTCACGGATATTTTCTTCACGGTCACGTCGGCTGGAGATTTCAGGATGTTTTCCATTTTCATCGCTTCCAGCACCACGAGCGGATCGCCTTTCTTCACTTCCTGTCCTTCGCGAACCACGATGTCCAGCACGAGTCCCGGCATCGGCGCTTTGAGTTCATTCACTTTTGCCGAATGCAGTTTGTCCATTCCCAGCGAGTGGAGCAATTCATCGTATTTGTCTTTTAAGGTCAACGGATAAAGATGCCCATTCACTTTCACCGTGATGGTTTTCGCGGCGAGATCCGATTTTACGATCTCCACTTCATACGAGCGGTTGTTGCGGATCACGTGGAATTTGTCGGTTCCGGTACTGATCGTATCGCAGGAAAATTCTTTTCCATCAATAGTTCCGCTATAAGAACCGTTTTTCTCCAGTTCTATTCTGTGAGCTGTTTTTCCGGATGTAACGGTGAATGATTGTTTCTCCATAGTATTTCAGATACTGATCGTTGCGAATCTACGAAATACGAATGGGTGAATGGAAAAATTTCGACATTAAGTTGTCATTCGCAGACCGCCGAACATTTTTACGCTGTGTTCACGCCGGCAGCTTTTTTCATTTCCCCCACGGATCGGGAAGGATCTTTACAAATTTCAGCGTATTGGCGGGATCGTTCAGCAACAGATACTGTGCTCGAAGTATGTCGGTCTTGTAATCCTTAGGAACGGGAACATCATTCAACCGCATCGCGGTGATCTCTCCTTTCATCAGCACTTCGTAGGCCACCCGCGATGTTGTAAACTTCATTTTTGCTTTGGAAAGTTCATCGTTTATTTTTTCCGCGAGTACCGTATCGCTTTTCACCACGCGGCTCAAGGAGTCATTCGCCACTATGGCGGGATCTCCGGCATAATTGTCTTGGAGGATCGAAGGATTCGTGGTCAGAAAGGTATAGTGGTGATATTTTTCGATCGCAGTCTGGTACTTGTAATCATCTATGCGGGCAGGATCAAGATCTTTTTCGCTCGCATAATGAATGTACCCGATCTGCTTGTAATAGTTCCCATCGCACAGGCAATGTGCGTTCGTGTCGATCTTGTTGTTGATGTCCCTCGTACGCGAAATGTCGAGCCCGCATGTACACATCGGATATTTCGGATTGAAAGATGTGATGATGTAATATCCTTTCAGGCGAATGAAAAGCGGCTCCTTCTTTTTCGTGAAGGAAAGCAAAGGGATGACGAGCAGCAGGAGGAATGGTAATTTTCTTTTCATGAAGTGATTTGAGTATTTCATTCGGTGGCGCAGATATTTTTATGAAAGATCATTTCATTTCAGCTCCCGAATCTGTCTTTGATGACTTTCACGAACTCAATGGTGTTCGAAGGATCATTGAGAAAAAGATATTGTTCTTTCCCTATACCACCTTTTGTTTTCTTGCCCGGCATGTTATTCAGCCGCAATGCTGTCACTTCTCCTTTCATCAGCACATAGTATGAACCCCTGTGTGCAAAATTCAGATTTGCCCTGGACACTTCCCTGCTGATGTTTTCGGCCATCACGGTATCGCTCTGCACCATTTTGATCAGCGAATCATTCCGGGCGATGAGTGTATCACCCTTGTAATTATCAGACAGGATACGTTTGTCAACGGAAAGGAACATGTAATGTTCATTCGGGGCGTTCTTTGAGAAATACTTGAAATCATCAATACGGTTTTCATCCAGTTTATCCTGCGGCACATACCAGGTTATGCCGAAGTTCTTGTAATAATTCCCATCACAAAGACAGTAGGCTTGCCCATATTCACCGGTTATGAGTTTTGTGCTGGAGATATCCAGTCCGCAGGGACAATCGTGATGGAGACGGAAAGCGAGTACGATGAAGTATCCTTTCAGGCGTATCGTTAGTGGGGTGCTGCTTTTGAAGGATATGAGCGGAAGCAGAAACAAAAGAAGGAATGGTAATTTTCTTTTCATGAATCGTTTTATACTATATCGGCCAGCAATGGAAAAGATACAGGAAAAATTATGTCCATCGGCGTATTTCCCCGACGGGCGGGGACGAATGGATGGGATAATTCACCAAATTTACGTTTCTAAAAAAGGGAACGAATTACTAATCTGCTCAAATATTAAAATCAGGAAGCAACCGGAGCAGTATCGAAAACCAATTGCAACTCCACATTAGTATATTCGGGTAGATTAGCAATTCGTTCCCCCCAATAAAATGAAAACACTTCACAAACTCATTATCCCGTCCAGCATCCTCTTCTTCGCACTCGCTTGCGGCCACACCAAACATGCGGCGAATAACAACAAACCGAAACCAAACTGGAGCATGTCGCTCCTCGCGCCGTACGATTCTACGATCAACGCAGAGTCGCAACCGGATTATAATCCATCGGCAACAAGACTGAGCGATCTGCTGCACACCAAACTCGATGTGCGTTTTGACTGGAAGAAGCGATACATGTACGGGAAAGCGACGATCAGCGCGAAACCTTATTTCTATTCTCAGTCCACACTGGAACTCGATGCACGCGGCATGCAGATCAATCGTGTTGCGTTGCTGAAACGTTCTACCAATAATTCCACGCTCTTCGCCGAGGACACGATCACAGCGCCGTACACATATAAAGACAACAAACTCGTCATTCAGCTTGGACGTTCGTACACGAAAGATGAAGAGTACACGGTTTTCATCGACTACGTTTCGAAACCCGATGAAATTCCTGTGGGAGGAAGCGCGGCGATCAACGAAGACAAGGGATTGTATTTCATCAATCCCGATGCCGATCCGAAAGATTCTGTTTTACATCCGCGCCAGATCTGGACGCAGGGAGAAACACAATCGAATTCGGTGTGGATGCCGACGATCGATCATCCGAACGAGAGAATGACATCGGAGATCTACATGACGGTGGAAGACAAGTACGTCACGCTTTCCAATGGATTGCTGTTCGATCAGAAAAAAAATGCGGATGGAACACGTACGGATCACTGGAGAATGGATCTGCCGAGCGCGCCATATCTTGTGATGATGGCGGTTGGTTCATTCACCATCGTAAAAGATTCGTGGAAAGGAAAAGAAGTGAGTTATTATGTGGAACCGCAATTCGCGAATGACGCGAGAGTGGTTTTCGGCCACACGCCCGACATGATCGATTTCTTCTCGAAGAAACTCGGCGTGGATTTCCAATGGGCGAAATATTCGCAGATCTGCGCGCGCGATTATGTGAGCGGCGCGATGGAGAATACGACAGCCACACTTCATTCCGATTTTCTACAGCAGGATTCACGCGAAGTGCTCGATGAGAGTTATGAAGATTACATCTCGCACGAATTATTCCACCAGTGGTTCGGCGATCTTGTCACTTGCGAATCGTGGTCGAATCTTCCGCTGAATGAATCGTTCGCCACTTACGGCGAATATCTGTGGAACGAATTCCGTTACGGAAAAGAAGAAGCGGATTACGGACATTATTCATCGCTGCACGGTTACCTGCGGGAATCGGCAGCGGGAAGAAGAACAGAACAATGGCCGGGCGTGCGCGAACCGCTCATCCGTTTTTATTATGAGGACCGCGAAGACATGTTCGACGGGCATTCCTACAACAAAGGTGGACAGGTGCTACACCTGCTTCGCCAGTACGTTGGAGATGACGCTTTCTTCGCTTCATTGAAATTATATCTCGAGACAAAAAAATTCTCTTCGGGCGAAGTCGATGATCTCCGTTTGGCATTTGAACAAACCACCGGCCAGGATCTGCGCTGGTTCTTCAACGAATGGTTCATGGAACGCGGACATCCGGAACTGGACATTGCTTATGATTATGACGCGGTGAAAATGAAGCAACGAGTCATTATCAAACAAACACAGGACAGAACAGACGGCACACCGATCTTCAGAATTCCTTTGAGTATCGATCTGTACAGCGGTGGAAAAACAACGAGACAGGAAGTGATCGTGAAAAGTCTCTGTGACACATTTTATTTTGACGCTGCAACAAAACCGGATATCGTAAATGTGGACGCGCAGAAAACGCTGCCATGTTTCAAAGCAGACCATCACAATGCAGCGGAGTGGGCTTTTCTCTACAACAATTCAACATTGTATGTGGATCGGGTAGAAGCGATCAACGCATTGGCACAGAATCTGAAAGTGTCGCGCGATAAACCGAATCCGGATTATGATCTTTCCCTGCAGATCGTGAGTAAAGCTTTGAAGGATGAATTCTGGGCGATCAGAAATCTCGCGTGCAGCAGGATCGACAACAATGCCAACCAGGTGGACGGAGTGAAAGACATTCTGATCAAATTGGCGCAGGGCGATCCGAAAGCGGCGGTGCGTGCGAGCGCGCTCGATGCGCTGGCGGACGCTTCGACAGATGACAATCTGAAACCTGTTTTCATGTCGTGCATCAATGACAGTTCCTACAATGTGATCACATCTGCGTTGCTCGCTTTGACAAAAAATTTCCCGAAAGACGGAATGGTGCAGCTGGCGAAAATGGAGAACGACCCTTCGCGCGATATCAAAACAGCAGTAGGAAGTGCTTATGCGTATTATGGAACAGATGATCAGCAGGCTTGGTTCCAGAAAACTTTGCCGACACTCTGCGGAAGTTTCCAGACGTATTTCATCCAGGAATACGGTTCGCTCCTGCGTCGCTGTTCACTCGAAACGATCAACAAGGCATTGCCGCAATGGGAAGATCTGTACAATTCCACTTCTTCACCGAGCATAAAACTTTATCTCAAAGGAACACTTAAAGACATCTCGCGTTATTTCCAGAGCACATCAGCGGATCTCCAGAAGCAATATGACGATCTGAAACAGGTGAAGAACAACGCGACCGGTTTGCAGAAACTCGCCGACGATAAAGCGAAAGCGGATGACAAAGCTGCGGCGATCAATGCGGTGGTAGCACGACTTAAGTAGTGAGTAGTTAGTATAGAGTAGTTAGAAACCTTTGGGCGGATATTCTCACGGCCCAATACGAAATACTCTATACTAATTACTCACTACTATATCCTTCGTCTTCAATCAGATCTCCTCCCAGCGCGGCGGCCACGGCTAATTCATCACAACGTTCATTGTACGGATTGGAAGCGTGGCCTTTTATCCAGTGGAATTTCACGTGATGTTTTTCGTAGATATCGAGGAAGCGCATCCACAGATCGGCGTTTGCTTTTTTCTTGAATCCTGTTTTTTCCCAACCGAATACCCATTTTTTCTCCACGCTGTCCACCACATATTTCGAATCGGAAAAAATAGTGACATGCGATCCGGGAACTTTCAGTGATTCGAGCGCGACGATCACGCTGAGTAATTCCATCCGGTTATTCGTTGTCACACGAAAGCCCTGTGACAATTCCTTGCGGTGATGGCCCGACATGAGAATGACGCCGTATCCGCCCGGGCCGGGATTTCCTCTCGAAGAACCATCGGTGTAAATATGAATATTGTGCGACACAAGGAAAATTATTTGTGCGAAGATAGTAGAGGGAGGATTACAAATTGTACAGATATACTGATTACAGATCAACAGCGATCGGGAACGTATTCCAGTGATCTGTAATCAGTATACCTGTACCATCCGTAATTGACCCTATTTGGAACTTGTCTCTTTTTATCCTACATTTCTAATGGCAAACATCCTTATTCACCCCTTAATCCTTACACATGAAACAGATGTACTCACGTATCTGCGTTCTGGCGATTGCTGTTTTTTCATTATCGGCGATCCAGATTTCGGCGCAAGTCTCCGCATCGATCACTTCTTCTTCTCCTGTTTTGTGTAATGGAGGGAATGATGGAAGCGCAACAGCTGCTCCTTCGGGAGGAACAGGTCCGTTCACTTACGCATGGGCTCCGGGCGGAGGAACGAATGCAACGGCGAATAATCTTTCAGCCGGAAGTTACTCATGTACCATTACCGACCAGTTTGATATGAGTACAGCGACAGCGACTGTCACGATCACTGAACCCTTTGCGATAACAACTTCTATGTCTTCCGTTCAGTCATCCTGCGGCAATCCAAATGGATCGGCGACGGTTGTTGCTTCAGGCGGATCGCCAGCTTATTCTTACTTATGGTCTCCGGGAAATCAAACGTCAGCAACGGCTATAGGATTATCAGCTGGTTCTTATACGGTAACTGTAACGGATGTGAACGCATGTTTCCAAACAGCGACAGTGAATGTGACGAATGTACCGGGACCAACCGCAACGATCTCTTCTTTCATTAACACATCGTGTTATGGAGGAAACAACGGATCCGCAACTGTTATCGCTTCTGGAGGATCGGCTCCCTACCTTTATTCATGGTCGCCGACGGGCGGCACCGGGGCAACGGCAAACAATCTTGTTGCCGGATGTTATACCGTAATGGTTACTGATGCGAATTTCTGCACCGCTTTCGCTACGGTGTGTATCACACAACCGGGGGCGATCAATCTCAATATCACTTCGAACAACGTTTCCTGTTTTGGTAATTGCGACGGTTCAGCTACATGCACCATCGTTTCAGGAGGAACTCCGCCATTCTCGTATTCCTGGTCGCCCACTGGCGGACCCGGTGCAACCGCGAGCGGGCTTTGTGCCAATACTTACACCTGTTCGGTAACGGATATGAATGGTTGTTTCAGTCAGAATTCTTTTGCGATCACACAACCTCCGTTGTTGAACCAGACTTACTCTTCTTCCAATGGTTGCACTCCGTGTACAGGAACAGCAACGGTTACACCAACAGGAGGAACAACACCTTATGCATTCACCTGGAGCCCGAACGTGAGTACAACCAATTCTGCTTCGTCATTATGCTCGGGAGCATATACAGTTACCACCACAGATAATCATGGTTGTTCACGGACATCGACGATCACTATTTCAAACAGCACAGCGCTTTCTGTAACGACAAGTTGGAACAACGCAGAATGCAATACACCGATCGGATCGCTTTACTGTACACCTTCAGGCGGATCGGCTCCGTACACTTACTCCTGGACCCCCGGAAATTATACAACGCAGAATGTGAATGGGGTCATGCCGGGAACATACACTATCGTCGTAACAGATGCGTGTATGAATACAGCTACAGCTACTGTAACCGTTTACAATAATCCAGGACCGGCGCCGGTCATTGTTTCGTCAACGAATCCAACCTGTGCCAATACCTGTAATGGAATGATACAGGGATCTTCCTCCGGAGGCACGGGACCATATACTTACATGTGGTCACCTGCATTTCAAACTATGCCTACGGCAACCAATTTGTGCCCCGGAACATATACGCTCACTGTGACAGATGCAGTGGGATGTTCAGGCACAACAACAGCGATCCTCACAGCCAACAACGTTGTGAATGTTTCTGTCACGACCAATAATTCCGGCTGTACTGCCTGTACCGGTACGGCGAACGCTACAGCAACAGGAGGACAGGGTCCGCTCACATACAGCTGGTCGAATTCTGCAACAACACAATTCATCAATAATCTTTGCGTTGGAAATTATACAGTCACTGTAACAGATTCGATCGGATGTACAGGAACAGGCATCGGAAGTGTTGGTGCGAACACCGGGTTCAACGCTACTGTTTCGTCCACGCCTGCCGCTTGCTGGTACACCACGGGAACAGGAACAGTAACAATGTCCGGAGGACTTCCACCTTACACTTATCTGTGGACACCAACCAATCAGACAACTTCAACAGCAACAAATCTTCCTCCGGGAGTTTATCATATTATCGTTGGAGATCAGAGCGGATGTTTTGCATCGGTGTTCGATACGATACAGGCTCCACCTGCGATCAACAGTTACGTCACGAATCAATCGGTGAATTGCGGCGCGACCGCGGGAATGGCGATCGTGCATGCGAGCGGAGGAGTTCCTCCGCTTTCCTATCAATGGTCCAATTCAGTGGCAAATGATACCATGACGACATTGGTAGGTGGTAATTACACCTGCACGATCACGGATGCACACGGATGTCAGAATACGGCATACACGTCACTCTTCAGCACGTGCGATGATATCGTGATGGGAAATGTGTACACCGATCCGAATCTGAACTGTGTTTTTGACGCGGGAGATTCGCACGCACAATGGACATACGTTTACGCGACACCGGGCAATTACACCACATGGACCGACGCAAACGGGAATTATGTACTACATCTTCCTTTCACCGGAACGTACACGATTCATTGCAATCCGTATTATGGATGGATGGTCGGTTGCCCGGTCAGTACGACTTACACAGCAACCTTCACGAATCTCGGCGACACGCTGTACAATTATAATTTCGGAATGCATCCTTCACCCGTGCAGAATATCGGTGTGTGGCTCACGTCCACAGCGGCGCGACCTGGATTTCCGATGGATTATACCATCTCTTATTACAACAACGGAACAATAGCCGTGAACAATGTTGTACTCACTTTCAACCACGATCCGATCCTCAGTTTTGTTTCTGCGAGTACAGCTCCAACTTCCTATAACAATCCAACAGCAGTCTGGAACCTGGGAACACTTCCTGCAGGTGCATGGTCAAGCATCACTGTACACATGAACGTTCCTGCCAATGCCGTTCTCGGAAATTCATTGTGTGCGAATGCGAACATCATGCCGTTAGCAGGAGAAAGCAACACGTGGGATAATTATGCGACCGATTGCCGGATCATCCAGGGGTCATTCGATCCGAATGAAAAAAGTGCAAGTGCATTTTCTCTTGATCCTGTTGCGGGAACCATCGACCAGGATGATTCGCTGATCACGTACACGATCCATTTCCAGAATACGGGAACAGACACAGCATTCAACATCGTGGTGATCGATACCCTTTCTTCCAATCTCGATCCGCTTTCCATTGAACCAGGACCATCGAGTCATGTGTACACACCGGAGTTGTGTAATGGTGTGATGAAATTCAATTTCTATAACATTCAATTGCCCGACAGTAACCGCAACGAACCGATGAGTCACGGCTGGTTCCAGTACCGCGCGAAAATGAAACAGGGATTGATACCGGGTGATGTGATCAACAACACGGCAGGAATTTATTTCGATTACAACGCGCCGGTCATCACGAATACCACTTCGGATACAGTGATCGTGAATGTGACAACAGGCATAACGGAATTCCACAATGATAATTTCTCGCTCTATCCGAATCCCGCAAAGGAATCCGTAACGATCGTTCTTCCGGCAAGCAGCGCCGGAAAAAATTCCGATCTCCTTCTGACGGATGCAACTGGAAGGATCATTACGCAGAAAACATTCAGCGAACAAACAACCACCATCGATCTCTCATCGGTCGCGAGCGGAATTTATTTCTGCACGCTCCGATCGGATGGCAAGATCATCGGTGTGCAGAAACTGATAAAAGAATAAACCCCGTTAATCAGAAAAAACATGAAGAAAATTTTTGCGCTCATCGTTCTGCTCTGTGGAATTCAGAAACTGAACGCGCAGGCACTGGCCGCGAATGTCAATCACACGGATGTTACCTGTAATTCAGCGTGCAATGGAGCAGCTACTGCAGTTCCTTCCGGCGGTACTTCACCGTACACCTACGTCTGGGCTCCGGGCGGACAAACAACAACGGGGATCACCGGGCTTTGTCCGGGAAATTATACCGTTACGGTCACTGATGCGACAAGCGCTACGGTTACCGCGACGTGTACAATCACTCAACCGCCCGTGCTCGCATTTACATTCAGCACAACACAATCGATCCAGTGTAATGGAGGTTACGGATCTGCAACCGCAATTGTGACGGGCGGAACTCCGTCATATACGTATTCATGGAGTGGTAATGCGATGCCTTATGCTTTCGGTCCGTCCATCACCAACGCTCCTGCTGCGTCTTATACACTCACGGTTGTGGATGCGAATGGCTGCAGTGTGGTGCATGTGCTTGTGCTCACCCAACCAACTGCGCTTACCTCAACACTCTCTTTTATCTCGGCTACTTGCGGAAACCCCAATGGAACCGCAACATGTTATCCTTCCGGCGGAACAGCTCCATACGCTTACTACTGGAATACCAATCCGGTTCAGACAACGCAGACAGCAACAGGACTGACATCGGCTACTTATACTTGTACCGTGACGGATGCGAACGGATGTTCATACAGCAATAATGTTTTTGTACCGACAACATCAAACCCAACGGTGACGATCAGTGTTACCAACAGCACCTGCAACGCTTCATGTGATGCAACCATGATCGCCAATTCAACCGGTGGTAATGGACCTTACACTTGTCTTTGGTCCCCAACTTCACAGACGAATCCGAGTCTCACCAATGTTTGCCCGGGAACTTATACCGCAACCGTCACTGATAATTTAGGATGTGTTGGAACCGCAACGGCTACGGTGACGCAACCAACAGCGATCTCGATCGCTACAAGCTCTACACCTTTAATGTGTAACACATTCGGTACTGCAACTGCAAATCCATCCGGAGGAACTCCACCATACACTTACAATTGGAACTCTACTCCAGTTCAAACAACACAAACGGCTACAGGACTTATGGCAGGCGCGTATACTGTAACAGTAACCGACGCGAATAATTGCCAGTCTACGGCAATCGTAAATGTTACCAATGTTCCCGGACCATCTGCAAGCATAACTTCTTCCACGAATGTTTCCTGTTTTGGTGGTAATGACGGAAGCGCAACAGTAACTGCATTCGGAGGAACAACTCCGTACACCTACTTATGGTCGCCTTCCGGAGCAACAACAGCTACAGTGACCGGCATCGTTGCCGGAAATTATACCTGTACGGTGACCGATGCGAATGGTTGTACCGCTACTGCGAGTGTGACGATCACCACACCGCCTCAACTTGTCGCAACAATTTCTTCTTTCGTTCCTGCCGGATGCAACAACTCAGATGGAAGTGCGACAGCCACAGCCACAGGAGGAACTCCCGCTTACACGTACACATGGCTTCCTTCAAGTGTCAGCGGGGCTACGATCAACAATATTCCATCATTGACAACTTTTACTGTATATGTCACTGATGTGAATGGCTGCATGGACTCTGCGGCTTTCACAGAAACAGATTCCTGCAATTACGTTTGGCCGGGCGATGCGAATGAAGATGCTGTCGCTGACAACAACGATATTCTCGCAATAGGAATTGCAAACGGCGCGACGGGAACAACGCGTGCGAATGCAACAACAAACTGGATCGGTCAGCCTTCTGCCGATTGGGGACAGACTTTCGTGAGCGGAACGGATTACAAATTCGCGGATTGTGATGGAGACGGAACGATCGCGAATGCGGATACGAATGCGGTCATTCAGAATTTCGGATTCACGCACAACATGCGTGTGGGCAATGCGCCCGTGTATGATGCGACACTTCCGGATCTCACCATCACGATGAATCAACCGATGGTCGCTGCGGGTTCTTCCGGAACACTTTCTGTTTCATTGGGAAATTCTTCCGTTCCCGCATCGAATGTTTACGGTGTTGCCTTCACGCTGAATTTCGATCAGGCGCAAATTCTCTCCAATTCCTTCGGCATGAGCAATTCAAATTGCTGGATGGGAACAGCAGGAAATAATTTAATGGGTGTTGTACTGAAACAACCGAACACTTCGTCGGTGCAGGTTGCGATCACGAAATTCGATCACACCAACGCAAACGGTTTCGGGAACATAGCCGATCTCGGATTCACCACTTCGAGCCTGCTCGACAATACGGGAAATATGCAGAATGTGAATTTCACTTTGAGCAATGTCACGATCATCTCTGCCAATGAAACTCCGCAAACGGCGAATCTTGTGAACGACAGTGTGACCGTCGCGGATTCTTCGGTGATGCTTGGCATTTCAAATGAATTCGCAGATCAATTCCCGATCTTCCCGAATCCGGCGAACGAAAATGTGACGATCGTTCTCCCTGTTAACTTTTCCGGCAAGAGTTACGAAGCCATTCTCACCGACGCAACCGGAAGAATTATTCTGCAAGAGCATTTCACTGAACAGGCTTTGAATCTCGATCTCACATCGGTCGACAACGGAATTTATTTCTGCGCGATCAGATCAGACGGTAAAATTGCCGGGGTGCAGAAACTGATCAAGGAGTAGCTTCACCTATGGCAATTCGTAAACATCTGTAATCGGTATATTCGTATGATCAGTAATTGATCCCTATGTTTACACCCGACGAATTAGGCATTCACATCATCTACATTTTATTGTGGACATCAGTCGTGCTTTGGGTGGTCATCACGCCGCTCTGGATACTGCAGATGCAGAAAGCGCTCGAGACGATCGCTCCGCCATTCCGCACAATGGAATCCGGGATGACGTGGCTCGCCATGATCCCGCTCTTCGGAATGTTCTGGCAATTCATGGTGAGCACTGCGGTGGCGAATAGTTTCAATAATGAATTCACGGCGAGAGGAATTATCATTCGTGAATCGAGGCCCGGTTCTTCTCTGGGCATGACGGCGAATATTTTTTTCTGCACGTTCATCATTCCTGTATACGGAATTCTTTTCGGGCTCATCAGTTACATTCCGCGCCTGATGCATTTGTTCCGGATCAAATCCTATACCGATCACCTGCAGCACCTGTCCGAATCGCAGGCCAGTCAAATGACACAACCGGTGGAAGTATTCGACTGGGAACAATACCGACAAAGCGCGGAAGAAGCGACAAGACAAATTCAGAATATAGATCCGGATCGTTTCAAACCGAAGGACACGATGGATAAGAATGAGGAAAACGATCTGGATCGCTGGAGGAAAAAATAATTACCAATTGGTCAATGGCCAATTGCCAATTGAAAGGATATTAATTGTTGTTCAATTTTGAAGTAGAGATGATTTTTCCGAGAATTCGTTTGATATTTCCAATCGTTTTGAGAAGTTCATCTGCATCCGGATAGCCTTCGGAGCGTTTACAAAGCAAGAGCCAATACTCGGTTTCCTGCGCCTCCTTATCTGAAATCCGGAGTTTATGAATAAAGTCATTTCTGCTTTCCGCAGATTGCGCTTCACGCACATTGGCGCCGATTGATGTTCCTGAACGGAACAATTGTTTAGACAATTCGTATTCCCTGTTTTCCTTGAGAATCTTAGTGTACTTGATAATTTGCAGGGAAAAGTCGAATGTAAGGTCAAGAATAATGTTGTTTTGTTTCATAAAATAATATTGAACGTATCTGGAAAAAAAATAGGGCTGCAAACGTAATAATTATTCTGAAAAAGTACAATTCATTATTCTTTACCCGGACAATAATTGGTCATTGACCAATTGGTCATTGCCCGATTTGGAAACGACGAAATCATTTCACACCATCAGCACTATTCCAGTTTCCACTGATCTTCCTGATCATGACGATCTGGCCGATATGATAAGCGTTGTGCGCTGTTGTATTGGCGATCGCTGAAAAATGTTCCGCATCATTTTCCGAAAGTTTTGCGAGATGTTCACACCAGCCGGGAAATACAGTTTCAGCTTTTGCGAGCAGCTCTTCCCAGTTTTTATAACCGCTGGTTGAAAAAGTGAGGTCATTATCGGAGATCATCGGCGCATCCTGCGCTTCTCCTTTCATTTTTTTCAGGTAGCGATCATTCCAATACGTAAGATGCGCTACGATCGCAAAGATGCTCGGTGTTTCGTCATTGATCTTATCAATAGCCTGGTCATGCGTAAGGCCTTTCACCGCCTGCTGGAAGGACACAAACCATTCGGTGTGATCATACGTGGCGTGAAATTGCTTTTCAAGGAAGGATGGAAGCGTTGTATCCATTTCGTTAATAATGTTGAATAAGCCCTGGAAATTTCAGAGCGTAAATGAAAATTACAATTCAGTATTCTTTATCCGCAAAATAATTGGCCATTGGTCATCGACCAATTGGAAATTAGCCGGCTATGCCTACATGTATCAGCGCATCACCGGCATTCACCACGGGCTGATTGTTCACACCAACGATGTATCCGTCATGCGGAGAGAATAATTCATGTTCCACTTCGCCGTACGGATCACAGATCATCCCGAGCATTTCTCCTTTCTTCACTTTCAATCCCGATTTGAAGGTGGTGTGGAATAATCCGGAACTCTTCGCGCGCAGCCAGGAAGTTTTTTTGAGAAACACTGTTTTTTTCTGCTTCGTACTCGTCTTGATCATTTTGTAATGATGCAGGATACGCAGGCAGCCATCGATCCCTTCCGTTACACTATCGTAGTCGAATCGTTTTGATTCACCGCCTTCAAAAACAAGGATCTGTTTCCCGAGTTTGGATGCGGCAAGACGCAATGTGTTTTCCCTGAACGGAGAATTCAAAACCATGCGCGGCGCGAAAATTTTTCCGAGGTCAAGATTTTTCCTGTCATCGAACACGCAGCGGATCTGCGGGTAGTTGGAAATTTTCGATCCGCCGGTATGAAAGTCAATTCCGAAATCGATCTGCGGAATGATCGTTTCCATCAGGTCGTGCGCGATGCGCGAACCGAGCGAACCGTTCCTTGTCCCGGGAAAACAGCGGTTCAGATCGCGGCCATCCGGAAGATCGCGCGTTCCGGCAATGAAGGAAATGATATTGATGACAGGAATGGCGACGATACATCCGCACTTCGGTTGCTGCACTTCTTTATTCTTGATCAACTGACGGACAACTTCAATTCCGTTTATTTCATCGCCGTGCATGCCGGCAAGAAACAGAACGGTCGGTCCGGGATCTTTTCCATTGAAAATGAAAACAGGAATTTCAATGAGTGTGTGCGTTGGTAATTTGTAAATATTCAACACGACCTGTGCGTGTTCCCCTGCGCGGATCGTCTGACCCTGTATACTGAATGGTTTTCCCATGTTGTACTAAATGCGGATAAGCACGAATCTACGAACTACGGATGGATACAGGGAATCTTTCACTTCACAAATTTTCCGGATGCGCCATTCACACGCACGAGATAGATCCCCGAAGCGAAATCCGTTGTGGGAATAATCACATCAGCGGAAGAAGAATTCATTTTCTCCGAATAAACGAGTTCCCCGATGGCGTCGAATATTTCGAGCACCGATCCTTCGGCCGGATTTTTATCGAATTGAATATGCAATTCATCATTCACCGGATTCGGAAACATATGAAAAGTGAATTCATTTTCCTGTGTTTCCGGTTGAACAGCGAGCGGCCCGCATGGAGCAGCAGTATCAACCACAATAAAATCAAGCGAACGGATAAATCCGCCTTGTCCGATCGGAACAAAAACGGTGAAGGTATCAGTGGTCGTAACAGGGATCATTTCTGTAGTCGCACCGGTCGACCATTGATAACTCGAGTAACCGGGACCTGCATCCAGAAAATTCTGATTGCCTATTCTCACACAGGTGATCTCCGGCCGCGGTAATTGCCACGGCATGGTTTGATAGTTGAAAGCACGATAGGAACGAAGTGTATCCGCGAACTGAATTTCGAAAACAATATTTCCGGACGGATCCACCACATCAAAAAGCCGCGGTTCGTGACTGGTAACACCATAATCGATCAGCGTATTTCCATTCGGCAAACGCTGTACATCTCCGACCGCAATGCTGTATGAATTCGGGGATTCAACATAACTCCAGTCGAGTGTCGCGATATGATTCGTTTCATCCAGTTCATATTCTTTCGCAGTCCCCATATGCAGCGGGCTTGACTGTCCATTATCCCAAAGTGTCAGGTGTCCATTGTCGATCCTGCGGATGTCGTGTTGGCCTTTGAACATCTGCGGATCATTCGTGAATGTAAACTGGTTCGCATTTCCTCCCATTCTCCAGATCACAGAACTGTCGCTGCGATTGATCTTCGTGATCTCATCGAAATGCCGCATCGATAACAGAATGTTTCCGTCATCATCCAGTTCTACTGCGTTGCAATGCGTCCAGTCGACAATGTTCGGTGCATAAAGCCAGCTGGAGTCCACATCGGCAAAAGCGAAATGATCTTTGGTATGCCATTCAAACACCACCTGGTGAGCGGCATTCTGTTCCTGGATAATTCCGCATTTCACCGTTGCATTTGCGTTTCCGGGAGAAGTATGAGAAGGACCGAAGAAATTATAAGAAGAGAGATTCATGTTGATGTTCTCCAGTCCGAGCAGGAGAAAATCTCCATTGGGTAAAACCTGCAGATCGTGCCCGTCTGTCGTATGTCCAATGCAGGCAACAGAATCAACAACAGTGAACGTGCTATCCATCAGAAAAAATTTGTTGTTGTAGAGATAGGACATCAATCCGCCATTCGGTTGAATTTTGAAATCGCCTCCACCGTTTGAGAGTGGTCGGTAATAAATGGTCTGACCCGTACTGTCAATGATCATTTGTGTCGGATTCCCCGTCGTGAACTGGGAGATCGTGAACGGATCAAGGAAATAATATCCTTTCGATCCGCTCGTACAGAAATTGATGTTGTAAGCCGGATAAGTTTGCGCGAACATTCCTGTCAGGCAAATGACCGAGAAGAATAATATGCAGAGGCTTTTTTTCAAGAGACACAAGTTAGGAAAAGGGAACGAATTGCTAATGTGCGCGAATATGCGAATCTTGTCACGTTAAGTATTCGTGTTGTCAGTGGTTCGTAGTTTCGTATCCATTCGTATTTGGTACAACCCGAATTTACACCGGAATGAAAAATTCACTTATCCAACGTGGGCGTGGAATTCATTCCGTTCGATATACTCAATGATCTTTCCGGCGATGTCCACTCCTGTCGCGCCTTCAATTCCTTCGAGGCCGGGTGAAGAATTCACCTCCATCACAAGCGGGCCGCGCGAACCCTGCAGCATATCGACACCGGCGATCGCCAATCCTAATTTTTTTACTGACTTGATGGCCGTTGCTTTTTCTTCGGCAGAAAGATCGATGAGTTGCGCTGTTCCCCCGCGGTGAAGATTGGAACGGAAATCTCCTTCGGCTCCCTGTCTTCGCATCGCACCAACAATTTGTCCATCGACCACGAATGCACGGATGTCGGCGCCTTTGGCTTCTTTGATGAATTCCTGCACGAGAATGTTCACTTCCACATCGAGAAAAGCTTCGATCACGGATTTTGCTGAATTGTGTGTCTCTGCAAGAATGACCCCGATGCCCTGCGTTCCTTCGAGCAATTTGATCACGACCGGTGCACCTCCAACAAGTTTGATGACGCTGTCAATATCTTTCGGTGAAGAAGCGAACGCTGTTTTAGGCATTCCCACCCCGGCTTTCGCGAGCAGCTGCAGTGAACGGAGTTTGTCGCGCGAACGAACGAGCGCCTGCGATTCCACCGTGGAGAAAACGTGCATCTGTTCGAACTGGCGCACAACAGCCGCTCCGTAAAAAGTAACGCTTGCGCCGATGCGCGGAATGATCGCGTCGATCCCCGAGAGTTCTTTTCCCTGGTAATACACATGCGGGCGATTCGATTCGATGACGAGCACACATTTCTGGTGATCGATCACCATCATTTCATGCCCGCGTTTTTTTCCGGCTTCCACAAGTCGCGCCGTGGAATAAAGGCTGCCGCTTCTCGATAATATGGCAATTTTCATTGGAGGGGGATTACAGATTTTCTACGGAAACTACAGATTACAGATTTAAACGAATTTACAAAGAAGAGCACTATGTTCTCACGTCTCACGTCTCACGTCCCATGTCCCATTCGTAATGTGCAGCAGCGAAACATCCACGAGAAATCTTCCCTTCAACAGTCTTCTTCCGATGAGCACCGGGTATTTCATGTCTTTGCGGTCGGAGAGTGAAACAATACTCAGGATCGTTTTTTTTCCGATGCGGATACGCGTGCGGATGATGTAGCGCATCTCTTCTTCGCCGAATGAACTGCGGATGATCTTCTGCTCGAATTTTTCAAAACGGTGTTCGTGCCGGTATTCAGGATGATTCTCATCGAGCAAACGGAAAAGCAGAATGCCATTCTCCACACGCACGTGGCTGCAGTGCAGCGCGGTCGTATTCGCACCCGTGTCGATCTTCGCTTCGAGCCGGAATAATCCGAGATCAGGGAAGTCGATGAATTCCCGGCGACCGATGATCCTTTTTTGTTTTAATAATATTGCCATTGCAATTTTTCAAAACGAAAAGAACTAAAAATTACGTTGTATGGAGACTGGTCCTGCTTCGTAACTTTTAGTTCTTCTTCGTATTCTGTACGCTATTTTACCGGCTTCAGATCCATCTGCCCGATCGCCATCATCTGTTTCATCGTACGCTCCATTCCTTCTGTAGATCCGTCGAGGAAAATGACATTTCCTTTTCCGTGTTCCGCGAAATTCTTTACGGCTTCTGTCCACATCGAGAAAAGAATGAGTGAAGCATCAAGATTAGCGTCGGTCATCATCTTCGCGGCCTGCGACATTCCCTTTGCAACCTCTTCACGGAATAACGCCACACCTTGTCCACGCAACTGCGCCGCGTCTTTTTCCGCCTGCGCCTGGATCTTGATGGAATTTCCTTCCGCTTCCGCAGCTTTTGTTTTGGTGATCAGCAACGCCTGTCCTTCGTTCTCCGCAGCAGCTTTCGAGTTGTTGGCTGCAACTACTTTCGCCATCGAACGCATTACTTCTTCATCGAACGTAATGTCATTCAACTGGAGATCGATGAGGTGATAGCCCCATCCTTCGAGCGTGTTGTCAAGTTGTTCTTTTACCGCTTCCACGATATCGCGGCGGAGTGAAAGAACTTCCGATTGTTTTTTTGTCGCGACGAACGCACGGACCGATCCTTCGATCGAACGCACGAGCGCCTGCATGAGGTTGGTATCGTTCACGAATTTGAACGCAACGTTCTGGATCGTCTTGTCTTCCTGGTTCACCACCGCGTAAAGCAACATGGCGGTGAAATTCACATTCGCCTGGTCGATCGTCACCGCCTGGAATCCTAATTCAGCGGAACGGTTCTGGATGGAAATGCGTTTATAGATCCGCTCAATGAACGGAATTTTCATATTCAATCCCGGACGGAGAACACGATTGTATTTTCCGAATACTGTTGTTACTCCAACTGTTCCCTGGTTGATGGAAACAAAAGAGAGAATGATCACGAGGAACAGGAACACCCCGATCATAATGTATGGTACGGCTTCTGGCATGGTTTGTTGGTTTTTATTAGGAGGAGAAAGGTAGGAAATGGGAGCGAATTACGAATGATACGGATATGCGAATTACTGAGAATTCGGAACTTTGTTGCTCTACAACCGAATACCGATAACCGAATACCGATAACTGGCAACCGACAACTGTCCAATGACTACTTTTGCCCCATGCATCGGGTCGATCATCTCATCGTCGGACAGGGAATTACAGGAAGCATGCTCGCGTTGACTTTGCTCCGCCGGGGGAAAACAGTTGCGGTCATTGATGATGCGAAACTTTCTTCCAGTTCGAAGATCGCGGGCGGAGTTTACAATCCGTTCAACTTCAAATTCATGATGAATCTCTGGAAAGCGAAGGAAATGGTGGTTTGCGTGAATGAACTTTGTGCTTATGCGGAAAAAATTTCCAGGGAAAAAATCCATACGCAACGGAAGATCTTCAAGATCCTTGCTGAAGCGGAACGGAAACAATGGGAAGAAGCCTGCATGATGCGGGAAGGATTATTCGCGGATGAAAAAATTCTTGAAGTAATTCCGGAAGGAGTTGTTGCACCGCACGGC
This sequence comes from Bacteroidia bacterium, assembly GCA_035496135.1. Lineage (GTDB taxonomy): Bacteria > Bacteroidota > Bacteroidia > Palsa-965 > Palsa-965. The sequence continues at coordinate 17,466 of DATJEX010000155.1, read as the reverse complement.
ATCGGGGTGGTGAATGGAGGTGGCAATGTGGATTGTGAATTACTGCTTCACGTGGTGTCGGAACAGATCATCGCTTCGGGACATTACCTGGTGGAACAATTTCAGCATGAACGGCTCGACCTTTCGAATGGAGAAGCGGTTTACGATCATAAACTTTCGGCGAAATACATCACCTTTTGTGAAGGACATCTCGCGAGGAGAAATCCATTGTTCAACTTCATTCCGTTCAAACCGGCCAAAGGACAATTGCTGCACGTTCACATTCCGGGATTGAAATGCGAAGAGATCCTTAGTCGCGGTGTTTCGCTTATTCCTCTCGGAAATGAACGATTCATACTCAGCGGAACATTCGGGAATGACCAGGATGATGAGCGTTTAACAGAAGAGGGAAAAGAAGAATTGCTGGAGAAAGTGAAGAAATTCATTTCTCTTCCCATCACGGTCGAAAATCAATTGGCAGGAGTTCGCCCGGCCACGCAGGACAGAAGATCAGTTGTCGGAATTCATCCGCTGCATCTGCAAGTGAGTATCATCAACGGAACAGGAAGCAGGGCGGTTTTACTGACGCCTTTTCTCTCGGAGAAATTATGTGACGCGATCTATGAAGGAAAGGAAATTCCGGTAGAAGTAAACGTGAGAAGATTTTTGAAATAGCAGGAGAAATTATTTTCCGATCAAAAACTGTTTCGTGTATGTAAATTTTCCTTCAGCGTCGGTAACGCGGAGTAGGTAAGAAGTTCCCGGGGAAGAGGGTAGGTCAAGCTGGAAAGAAGAGCCAACGAAATTTCCTTTTCTCACCACGTCACCCCAGAAATTCACAACTTCGTATGTTCCGTCCGAAAAATGATCCGGCAACGTAACATTGATGGGCCCTGATGTTGGGTTCGGGTAAAGAGAAATTTCTGCGCCCGAATTATTTTCCTGAACGTCCGTTGTGATCCCGGTATAGAAAACAACGGTGGTTCCATTTGAATTCGGAATGCCGATGGAATCTCCTGCTGTATTGATGTCGATGTCCGCTGGTCCGTTTAATCCACTCATCACCGATGTTGGTGAAGTGAAAGTCGGTGTGAAGCGATACAGGGAATTCGCGCCCCAGTTGGTCACGTACCAGTAACCTGCGTTGTCGCGTGTGATGCCGTCACAATTGGAAAGTGTGGTTGACGTGAGTGTAGAAACAGTGGAGTCTGCAAGCGAAACAGCCTGGATCGGTGCGCTGCTTCCCCACGTTACAAACACAAGACGATTGTTCGCGCCATCGTAATACATTCCATTCGGAGTTTTTGCCGTTGAGCACATGATGTTGTAAGCATTCGCTGATGGATTGATGCGGTAAATTTTCTTCGCGGTGAAATCACTGGCAAAAAGATAAGTGCTTCCGTCAGTCGTCAACCCATTGAGGAATGTGGCGCCGCAATTCAGGTTGAAATTATTCGCGCCTGTAGCGAGATCGTATCCGCGGATGTATGCGCCATCACACACATACACATTCGTTCCCATGATCTCGATGCCGTGCGGACCTGTCGCGAGTCCGGAAGCGAACTGAACGGTTGACGCGGTCGCAGGATAAAAATACACGAGTGTTCCCGCGCCATTGTTCCCGACGATCCAGCGACTGTTCGCGGCGTCGAACTCCACGCTCTCCGGGGAATTGAAGGTTTGTGCCAATAAAGTGAACGTGAAGGTGAACGTGAAAGAGAAGAGGAGTACGATTTTTTTCATGGGCAGTTTTTTTGGATCCTATTTCACTTCCTCAATGCTTTTTACATCGAGTACGACTTTTGTGAATTCATGTTCACCGGTTCCGAGACGGATCGTTCCGGTGATCTTCACTTTTTTATTGAGTAATCCCGCCACTGCATTGTCATTTCCCACCACCTGGATCTTATCAACGCCTTTTACATTCACACCATCGCGCGAACCGCCATTCGCCAGCACATCGATAAGCGTTGAAGGCCAAACGATATTGTAATTCTCCCTCGCGTCACTTTTCGGATCACCGCCATTCGTTTTTCCGAAACCGGTCGTTTCCTCGAGCAAACCTTCGATCGTCACCACTTCCGGCGCGAAATGCACTTCCTGCACTCTCGCTTTTGTGAGATCGGAAATATCATCACTCTCATTCACGATCTTCCAGATACCATTCGACCTTCCGAAAACAAGTGAAGAAGGATAGTCGGCCGTTTTTCCTCCGGCGGTCACCTGTTTCATCAGGCGCACTCTCCATGTTCCGTCGGGTTGTAATTCTTCGCTGATGAATTCAGTGATCTTCTGTTTGTAATCGGCGTTCTTCGCGAAATAGGAAGATTGACGCATCACCACATCCGCGCTGGAGATCCTGTCGCCGTAATAACTCACGGTATCAGCGTAGAAAGATTTCATGATGGAAGCATTCTTCAGGTTGAGCGAAGCGGTCCAGCTTTCTGTAAGCGAACGCCAATCGGAAGTAGAATCCATTTTCAAATTCACCACATTCGGGGAATCAACTTTATTTCCGTCCGCATCATCAGTGCCCGAACAGGAAAAAAGAAAAACAGAGAGAAGAAAAATGAAGTAACGCATAGTTTTTTACTGCACGATTGGAATAAGTCCGCGAACACCCATGTCCACCACGGTGTCGCCGTTCAATGGTTCGTAGATTCCCGGAGTACTGTGTTCAACCCATTCGAAACTCTGGTTGGTGGAAAGTGAAACGATGATGTGAATGTCGTGCGTTTCATTTCCGGTGATCGTCAATGGAGATGCGAACTGCCCGGTGACCACACACGAACCCTGCGGCACAGGTGAAGTAGCGAAGATAGGATTCGGAACGGTGGTCGCTCCGGGAGGTGCTTGCCCCTGCGATACCTGCGAGAATGCTTCGAATGCCCAATAGCCCTGCGCTTTATTTGCGTTGATCGTAACGGGAATGGTATTCGGAGAATATGTTCTGATGTACGTGTTGTAACCAATGAACGAAGCGAGCCTTCCGGTGAAGTCAACACTGTTCGCTCTCACTTTCACATCGTAATTCTGGTAAGCGAGTGAAACGCGCAGGTAATTGTACGTGCCGGCAGTGAGTTGTGAGATCGGCATGGAGAAAAATTCAGCGCCTTCCGCAACAACATGCGAACTGTCGAAGTCGATCGCGTTTGGTCCGCCCAATGTTGTTTCAGGTGCACGATACAGAACATCTCCGCTACCGAGTGCGGTCAACGCTCCCGGTGCGAGTTCGATATAATGCGATGACATCAGGTGAAACACCGGCGACTGTGCGCAGTGATTTGCGGGAACGGTTGCAGGATTTCCGAGATTATCGAGACGTGTTTGCGTGCTGTCGAATTTGAACGTGAAATAAATGCGGGGAGCCGCCGGAGTCGGAGCCGGCTGTTCATTATGATCTTTTTTGCACGCCGAAAACAGCGCGAGAACTGTAAGGGCGGGGAAGATCGATTTTCTCAGCATGGGAAAGGTGATTTTGGGAGGAGAAAGGTACGAAAAAGTTAGTAGCAGATGAGTTGGTCGTTGGTGGTCGTTAATACCTCAGTTCATTCTTTAATGCGGCCACCAACTACCAACAATGCGACGACCTACGAGTGTTGTCTGAATGCGCGCAGGTGCTCTATCATCATCGCTCTCACTTTTTCTTTTAGTTCAGGAAGATCTTGCTCCGTCATTCCTTTTGTCTCGATCGGTTTGTCCCACACGGCGTGAATGGTTCCCGGCGCAAGTTCGAATGGACGGACAGGAGAAAGTTTTTCTCCGCTGTTGAGCACCGTAAGCACAGCGACCGGAGTTTGTGAGGCAATGGCTAAGCGAAAAGCGCCATCGCGGAAATCGAGCAACGGCGGATCCAGTTTTTTATTCCGAGTTCCTTCGGGACAGAGAAAAACAGAAACGCCTTCATCGAGTGAACGCTTCATCACCTCTAAACTTTTATGACGATCGGCACGCTCTTCACGGTTCACCGTCACGTAAAGTGTTTTCACAAGATATCCGAAGATGGGAATTTTCGTGAGTTCGGCTTTCGCTAAAAAACGCATCGTGTTCGGAGAAGCAAGCGTGTATACCGGAATATCAAGTTGCGAACGGTGATTCGCTACGAACACATAAGTCGTATTTCTGTCAATGAAATTCTTATTCCTGATCCTCATCGGCATGAACAGAAAGAGCGAGTAAAGGAACGACCATGAGCGTGCGACCTTGTGCGCATATCTGATCTGTGATCTTTTCGGGAAGAATGCAATGATGAAAAGCGCGACCGGTGCGTGCAGGAATAAATTCACGACGGAGAAGAGCAGGCCGTAAATACCGAAAATGGAGCGAAGGAAGCGGATGATAATCAAACGGGGTGCGGATTACTGAAGTACGAAGATACGGATGCTATTCACATTGATTCTAATCATTAAATTGGACATGTTGAGAAACCACAAAGAACAAAGCCGTTTAAACCTTATTTAAGTGATGTGAAGGCAAAAAGTGATTTCATTTCCTATTCGTTTAACAAAGAGATTTTCCCAACAATTGAGTTTAGAGAACTGGGAAATTCTCCAGCCATTTCATGTGAAAGTCTGACCAAGAATGGAAATGAATTCAGTTTAACTCTAATTACTTTTGTCGGATTGAAATTTAAAGATGGTCAAACTTGCGTCGTAGTCCAAAAGCATTCAATTACTATTAAGAGCAGAACTGGGAAGATCTTTGATTTTGGCAGCACGGAAGGAGAATCAATATTGGGAGAAATTCTTTTCTCTACAGTCAAGAAAAAGGCGTCAATGCTTAATCAAGCAAAAGCAAATGTGCCAGTAAAGATTACTCTTGAAATGTGCAATAAGATTGCTACAGACTTTCTTATTAAATGGGTTCAGGTAACATATAAGCCGACCCAACCAACACATGATCAACATACGACCCCAAAGTGTTATCTGAAAAACTTCTCGAACGGGGAATCATTTATTTATCATAAGGTCAAACGAAATCACACAAATGATGAGGATCTGCAGAAGGAGTTCAACCGGCCTTTACCGCTTTCCAAGGCAACGGTAGTAAGAGATTTCTACACGGTTAAGAGTGGCATAGAACCAATGCTAGTCGAGAAGTTGATTTATATGAAGGAGATAGAAGACTACTATACAAAAATCTATAATCGTCTTATTGACACGAATGTCGAGTATCTCGAGGAAGAAGAGCACTTACGATTATTAATGTTCCTTCTCAGTTTGCACTGTCGAACTCCAAAGCAATTCGAGCTTTTTTTTAGCACCATCCCAGAAGAAAATCACTTTGAAATGGACAAAATAAAAGAGGATTATAAAGCGTACCATCTTTTGGAAATCTTACCGCGGGTAATAAATGCTCATGGGAACAAGCGAATTGCAATTGCTACTATCACCGACAGTTCTGAATTTATTACCAGTGATAACCCGGTTTTGTTTGTTGATAAAGAAGAGAATATCAAGAATCATGTCTTTGATGAACAATTTAATGAATCAAATGGGATTATCATCCCGATTGACCCAAAACACTGCTGTATTCTTAGTAATGCACCTATAGACAAGAAAAACCTAGGGTTTGAATTTTCGAGAAAGAGAATAAGCAGGATTGATATTGATATTAAGACTGTTCAACGGATAAATCATCTGATGGTTTTCAGTGCTGACAAATATTTCTTTGGATCCGAAAACTACATTAAGGGATTCTTTACCCTTTGGAAGTTAAAGAAGTAAGAATATTTTATTGCCTGACTTAATCACTCCGTAAACGTCAGCACCTTTTTATCCTTCGCAAGATGTTTCTCATACAGCAGATGGATCAGGCCATCCACCATTCCGATCTGCGGAACGTAAAGTTTGTTGATCTCTGCATTTTTCATCACGGACAGAAATATTTTTCCGGCAGGCTCGATCACATCGGCGCGGTCCTCGTTCAATCCTAAAATTTCAATTCTTTCTTTCAGTGTGAAGGAACAGATGTATTCGTGGATCTCTTTGAGTTTCGTTACCGTGAGCGGACGATTCTGTTTCTTGCGCGACATCTTGAAGATCTTGTTGATGTTGCCGCCCGAACCGATGGCGATGAGCGGATGAAAATCTTTCGTCTGCGCCTTGATCCATTCTTTGAACTCTGTCCACTTTTCCTTCGGTACCAGGTCATTCAGGAAACGGATCGTTCCGACGTTGAACGATTTTGAAATGACAATTTTATTTTGCGAAAAAAGGGTGAGCTCGGTACTTCCTCCGCCAACGTCGATGTAGAGATAGTTGCTCAGCGGATCCATTTTCTCGGCGATGTGATTGGAGTAGATGATCTGCGCTTCTGTTTTTCCATCGATGATCTCAATGGCAATTCCTGCTTCATGCAATACTTCGGCCGAAACATCCACACCGTTGCCCGCTTCACGCATGGCGGAAGTGGCGACCGCTTTGTATTCATCGATCTCGTAAAAGTCGAGAAGCTGGCGGAAGACTTTCATCGCGGTGATGAGCTTCGCGATCTTCTCGTCTGAAATTTTCTTGCGGATGAAAGCGTCTTCTCCTAAACGGAGCGGAATGCGTACAAGATCTGCTTTTTTGAAAATGGGGCCCGATGGTGATTCATACACGTTTCCGAGCAGGAGCCGTACCGCGTTTGATCCTATGTCTATTGCTCCGAACTTCAACTTTCTTCTTTCTTATGTTTTTCCTGCCGAATGCTTTTGCCTTGCGCTCGAGGAAGCTTCTGATCTCTTCCTGTGCGATGAGCGGTTTTTTGGAGAGCGTAGTGCGATATGCATTTTCTTCTCTTCCACCAATGACACGCGCTTTTTTATTGTCGCGCAACTGTAAACTGATGATGTGCCTCAATTCGAGCTGGCTCTCGCGATCATAGATCGGAACCGCTACTTCCGAACGATGATCAAGATTTCTTGTCATCCAGTCAGCCGAAGATATGAAATACTTCTCATCGCCTCCGTTGGAAAAAATGAACACCCTGCTGTGCTCGAGGAATCGTCCGAGGATACTGATCACTTCGATGTTCTCGCTGAAACCTTTCACGCCCGGAACGAGCGCGCATGTTCCGCGGATGATGAGTTTGATGCGTACACCGGCACGGCTCGCCTCGTACAATTTGAGGATCATGTCGCGGTCCACAAGATTATTGATCTTTAAGATCATCCATGCCGGGCGGCCTTTGGTCGCGTGATCGATCTCTTTCTCGATGAACGTGACGAATTTTCTGCGCATACCGAAAGGAGCAACACCGAGATGTTTGTAATTGCCGTGCTTCAGGTTATCGCTGAAGAAAGAGAAGACCTGCTGAACTTCTTCGGTGATACGCCGGTCGGCGGTGAGCAGCGATTTGTCAGTGTAGATCTTCGCCGTGGTCTCATTCATGTTGCCCGATCCTACGTGTGCGTAATGCACGAACTTTCCTTCTTCATGGCGGGAGATGAGAAATAATTTGGAATGCACCTTGATCCCGGGAACACCGAAGATGACACGCGCTCCTTCTTCCTGCAAACGGTTCGCCCAGAAAATATTATTCTCTTCATCGAATCGCGCCTGCAGTTCCATCACCACCACCACTTCTTTTCCATTCTTCACCGCGTTGATGAGCGCGTTCACCACGTTGGAATTTTTTGCCACGCGATATAATGTGATCTGGATCTTTTTCACCCTCGGATCAATGGAAGCTTCGCGCAGCAGATCGATGATGTGATGAAAGGAGTGATATGGAAAATGCAGCAGTACATCTTTTGCACGGATGGCGCTGAACATGTTGATGCCAGGTGAGAATCGCGGATGGGAAAGCGGGCGAACATCGGGCCACACCAGTTCCTTGTGGCCGAGATCCGGGAAGGAAATGAAATCCTTGAAATTGTGGTAACGCGATCCCGGAATGATATTGTCCTGCTTGATCACTTTCAGTTTTTTCCGCAGAAAGGAAAAAAGATCGGTAGGCATCGCTTTGTCGTAAAGGAAACGGACCGGCGCGCCTTTCTTTCTTTTCTTGACACTTCCTGAAATTTTTTCCAGGAAACTTTTCGAAATATCATTATCGAGATCCAGTTCCGCGTCGCGGGTGAGTTTGACCGTGAACGCAGATACGCGCGAGTACTCATGTAAAGGAAAAATTTCCTCAAGGCAATAACGGATCACATCATCGAGCAGGATGACATACTGGTGCGAATTACGATGCGGAAGAACGACGAAGCGGGAAAGTGAATCGGTCGGAACTTCGATGAGCGCATACCGCGTCTTTTTATTTCTTTCCCTTCGCTCGAGTTTCACGGCAAGATAGATCGACTTATCCTTCAGGTAAGGAAAAGAAGGAGCGCTGTCGAGCATGATCGGGAAAAGATTGGGCATGATGTGCTCGCGGAAATATTCCTGCACCCATTCGCCCTGTTCTCTTGTCAATCCTTTTTCATCGGTGATATGAATGCGGTGATGTTCAAGTTCACTCAGCAATCGTTTGTACACGCGATCGAAACGGATGGAAGAACTCACCACTCTCCGCTGCACCTGTTCCATCACAAATTCAGGATCACCACCGATCGTCTCGGTTGCTTTCTTTCCGAGTTTGGCCAGGCGTTTCAATGTCGCCACGCGTACCCGGAAGAACTCATCACGGTTGTTGGAATAAATTCCGAGAAAACGAAGGCGTTCGAGCAACGGATTTCCGTCATCTTCCGCTTCCTGCAACACACGATCGTTGAACGAGAGCCAGCTGATCTCCCTGTTCACCAATGGTAATTTTTTGCGAAGCGTTTTCTTTTTCATTTCCGTTATGAAGGAGGGTAAAATTAACGGAAAATACCAATGAAAACGGGGTTAACAGTGGTTTAACAGGAAGAGTGGGAATGCAGAGCAGGATTGAGGCTCAGGGTCTTAGAATGAATGCTGAAAAAGATCACTCTTTATTCTTCGGAAAATCGAACAAAAATAATTTGGCATGCTCCGGCGCGATCTCCTTCCAGCTTTTCACATTGAACTCAATTCCTGCAACAGCGCAGGTCGACATTTCTTCTGTTCCCGATGAAGCCAGCATGTCGAGCACTTCGGTGATGACCGGGTTATGTCCGAACAAAAGAACTTCGTGATGTTTATCATCGATCGTGCGGATCACATCGAGATATTCTTCAGGAGCCGATTCATATAATCTTTTCTCCATCCAGATCTTCTGCGGTTCGACACCGAATGTCCTGGAAAAGATGAGCGCGGTGGAAACAGCACGGATCGCAGGACTTGTAATGATGTGCGGACCCTTCACCACTTTTATCAATCGCTCCGACATTTCATACGCGTCGGAATAGCCACGATGATTCAATGGCCGGTCTATATCGGGAAGTGATGCAATCCCCCAGGCCGACTTAGCATGTCTTATGAGTAATAACTTTTTCATTCGGCAGTAAATTATGGGGTACGAACTACGAACCAACTACGAAACTACGAACCACTGAAGCACGAATGTAAAAAGAGGAGTAAATTTTTGTTCGAAGCAAGACGGGAGTGAACCACGAATGAATGCGGAATACTCTTTATTTGCAAGGGATCAATTACGGATTGTACGGATATACTGATCACAGATCATTTGTACCTCTCCGCGCGTGCAGATTTGTATATTCGTGAAGATTAGTAATTCGTTCCCTTCCATGCACACATCTTCCGAAAGCATTTCCAACATGGATCTTCCGCGCGCGATCCCTTCCGGATTGAAACGCAGGATCATCTTCGGCAATCCACTCGTTATCGCCGCATTCATCCCTATGATCGTCGGGATAATTCTGACGACCGTCTTCGCATCACTCGCGGATTTCAAATCTTTCAAGTTCAAGGGGAATGAACCGCGTGTGAAAGGCTCGATCACCGAAATGACGCAAACCAATTCCAGGGTGAATCATCAGAACATTTACAAGTATGTCTTCTCGTATAAGACACCCGACGGAATTGCGCGAACCGGAATTTCCTATGATACCTGGTGGGATATCAATGATGGAGTAGTGGATGTGGAATATCTCGCGGATGAACCACAAACGGCACGTATCGTGGGAATGCGTGGTTCGGAATTCTCTCCATTCGTCGCACTCGCCGGATTGATGCCTTTTCTGATCGGACTCATTTTTCTCATCATCGTGATCCGGAAAGGAAGGAAGAATGTTTACCTCGTACGCAATGGAATTCTCACGGAAGGAAAAGTGATCAGTATGCAACGCACCAATACCAGGATCAACAATCGTTATGTGCACATCGTTACGTTTCAATTTCTCGTGAACAACGCACCAGTGACCGCGGTCACGCGCACGCATCTGATCGAGCGCATCACCGACGAAGCGAAAGAGAAAATTATTTACGATTCGAACGATCCGACGAAAGCGAATTTCGTGGATGCGATGCCGAAGAGTGTGAGGCGTTTTTTTGAGGGGGGAATGTGAATGCTGCTCAATAATGGGTCAGCAGCGTTTTTGTAACATCGCTTGAGCCTTCCGTGGTGATCTTATCAGGAGCTTCGAGAAGATAATCGGTCGTTACAATGAAAAATTCCGGCGAACCAAGATCTTTATCTGCTGGTGCATTTTCAACAACAGACCATTCACTCATCGAATAGGCGACTGTTTCAATTTTATAGGAATAATTTCCTCCAGGATTATAGATCCATTCGCCGGGTGCGATCGTTCTGTCCGTTTTCATTCCATTGAAGGTTGTTTCCAGTTTACCTGCAGGAACAGTAAAATTGATCGTGCCATGCGGACCAACACGCACATCCGTTCCGTTTATCTTAACAGTGATCAGGGAATCAGTTCCATTATCGATCACCAGGACCGGATTCGCAAGTGTGTGATAACCATTGTAGGTTTGAACGGCGATCATAAAATATAATACACCTGCAAAAAGGACAAGAAAGAGCGCAGGACTACTGCCGGTGTATGACGATCTGCGGATCCACCAGCGGATAGCATAAAAGTCAACCGCAAGACAACCAACAGCGATCGCAATATCGATCACACTGAAAGGACTGATGATGTTACCGGGATGATAGCGGTAAGAAAAATAAATGCAGCACCATCCGATGAACGCCGGAAGAAGCATTGCGGGAATGGCGAGAATGAAATTTACCGTTTTCAGATTGGAAGACATGAAATGATCAGATCAATAACCCGTTTTTTCTTTCATCGTTTTCTTGTTTCAGAACGGAGCGCTATTGCAAATTTCCCGAATGATGTTTTGGATACTGCCTTCCGGCAGACAGCTTCGTGCAATTCGAAATTCGTTCCCGCTTAAGAACTAAGGAATGAAAGATCAAACCAATGAAATATCAAACTGCACGAGGTCGATGAATTCCTGCACGCGTTCGTCAACAGCGTCTTGCGTCAATCCCACTAATCTTTCCACTCCGAATTTCTCCACCGTGAAAGAAGCCATCGCCGATCCGAAGATGATCGCGCGCTTCATGTTGTCGAAGGAAATATCTTTTGTCTCGGCGAGATAACCGATGAAACCACCGGCGAAACTGTCGCCTGCTCCGGTCGGATCGAATACGTCTTCCAAAGGAAGAGCAGGAGCGAAGAACACCTGTTCCTTGTTGAAGAGCAATGCACCGTGTTCACCTTTTTTAATGATGAGTACTTTTGGTCCCATCGCGAGAATTTTCTGCGCCGCCTTCACGAGTGAATATTCTCCCGACAACTGTCTTGCTTCCGCGTCGTTCACCGTGAGCACATCCACCTGTGCGATGGTTTTCATCAGTTCATCCATCGCGGTGTCCATCCAGAAATTCATCGTGTCGAGCACAATGAGTTTCGGGCGCTTCTTCAATTGCGCGATCACTTTCTGCTGCACGAGCGGCATGAGATTTCCCAGCATGAGAAAATCACATTCACGCATCTTCTCCGGCACGATCGGATCGAAATCGGCGAGTACGTTCAATTCGGTGATGAGCGTATCACGCATGTTCATGTCGTTGTGGTATCGGCCCGACCAGAAAAAGGATTTCTCGCCCTGTTTGATCTGGAGTCCGCCCAAACTGATGCCGTGCTTCTTGAGCATGTCCATCGATTCCTGCGGGAAATCACTTCCGACAACGGAAACGAGTTCGATGTCCTGCGTGAAATAGGAAGCAGCGAGTGAGATGTAAGTGGCGGCGCCACCGATGATCTTGTCGGTTTTTCCGAATGGGGTTTCGATCGCGTCGAATGCTACTGTACCAACGACTAATAAGCTCATGAGATCTGGTTAAAATGTTGCGCAAATGTATCGCTTAAACCGTTCAATTTGTAATGACATTTTCATTCAGGAAACATGATGTTTTCACGGAGGTATTCGGCCTTCACAATTTCTATGGGCTATACATGCTTAATATGCCGGAAAATCAGCCGATTTGGGCAATTTTTCCTCTTATCAGTTGCATATTTCCCCGCAACTGAGTACTATTGCAGCCCGTTTTGAGGCAAATTCCCTCAATGACGGCATAACCAGATCAACAACAAATTCCCTGGTAGCTCAGCTGGTTAGAGCACATGACTGTTAATCATGGGGTCGCTGGTTCGAGCCCAGCCCGGGGAGCTTCAAGTACTGAAAACCATCTTGTGAAAACGGGGTGGTTTTTTTGTTATGCGATTTTTCGGATGTACTTTTCCATCATGCGAATCCTAAAACTCACCTTTCCCATTCTCCTCTTGTTGGCCTTTTCCAGTTTCGTCTCGGCCCCTCCAAAAACCTTCTCCATTATCATCAAACAATGGGGAGGAATGTTAAGCAGCAATGTCATTACGCGTGTCACCCAGGACTCTGTTGTGGTAAACGGAACGAATTACCATAACGAAGAATTCGGATATGAGAACGCGCTTCTTCCAACGGCGTCGAAAAAAATTGCGGACGCGCTTTCAAAGATCGATCTCGATAAATTGCAAAGCGATTACACCAACAACAATGTGGACGATGCGGCCGAATTTGATTTCTCGATCACGATGGACGGAAAGAAAAAGGATTTTCATATTTATGTTACAGCAGTGCAGGAGATACTTGATCTGGTAAAAGAAATAAATCACGTTCTTCCGAAAGACATGCAGGTGGGATATGATGAAAATTATCTGGAGGTGGGAAAATGAAGTCCATTCGACTGGGGATCTTTTTATTTTTTGCTCAACTGATTTCGATCACCATAAGCGCACAGAGTGGTGAACCGATGAGACCGGGTGTGGCTATTACAATGGCGGAATACCTGGATTCCGCTTCGGGAAAACCGGAACCGAAGGGCAAGTTGAATATTAATGTTGTTTTTCCGGATACGTCCAGGCAGCTCACCTTCGGGAAAAACGGAGGATGGCCCTTTTTTCAAAATGAACTTTTGGATAGCATACGTTTTTCATGTTCGACCCCGGGCTATCATGTCACTTCATGGAAAATTAAAAAAGTTGAATGGGGTGATATAGAAGATGCTAATGGAAACAAGACAGGTGAGAAGTGGTGGACTATCTCTGTGAAAATTTATATTGCAAAAGACTGACGAATTTCTCCAGCCAAAAACCAATTATTAACCATTAACCATTAACCATTAACCATTAACCATTAATTGAAATGCTGATATCAGTGATCAATCTCTCCAACGGCTCCGTCAGTAATAAAAAACTGCAGGAAGTGATCCGCGCCGTCAATCGCCAGGTGAAAGAAGACTTCATGCCTTATTGGGGATTCGGCGCTACACTTCGTCTCGAAGGAAAAAGTTCGCAGAAACCATCCGAGACCAGTGCGGCCGATCTGCGTGGCGATGCGATCCTCTATGTGTGGGACGCGGAAGACGATGATGATGCAGCCGGCTATCACGACAAGAACAACCGCGGGATTCCATACGGCGTAGTGTATCTCAAGCTCGCGAAAAAACTGGATAAGAACTGGAGCATCACGTTTTCACATGAAGCGCTCGAACTCATCGCCGATCCCGAAGTGAATCTTCTTGTCGCAGGGCCACATCCGAATCCGAAGATCAAGCGGAAAGTGCTGCACGATTATGAAATGTGCGACGCGGTGCAGGGCGAATCGTATGTGATCGATGGCGTGCACGTCTGCAATTTTGTGCTGCCGCTTTACTTCACCGGGGGCGACGAATACGAAGGAAGAAATGATTTTCTCGGAACCATTCACAAGGACGGAAGCACACTGAAATCATTCGGCGCAAATCCCGGAGGATACATCAACTTCTACGATCCGCACACACGCAAGTACCAATCCTATTGGGGAAAAGACGACAAGGAAGCGGAAAAGCGAATGGCGATCAAGAAAGAAATGAAAGTGACGAGACGCGGGACGAGATACGCGAGGCATTTTAAACAGTGATCGCGTTAGTACGAACTACGATCCTTCGACAAACTCAGGAGGCGAATATGCTAACTACGAAAGGATTTTATCACACGAAACCAGTTCGGGCGCTTTGCGAAATCCGGATCGAACCTTTAGCGATCTGTATTACGCGTATTCGCTGGTTTTGTAGTTCGTACTAAAGAAAGTCGCCGGATATTTCAAACTAACCATCAACCAGAGTTGTGATTCTTCCTGATGAACGCGACGGCTTCCTTTTGTGTCATTGCTGAAAAATTCCGGTAACGCTCGTGCACATCGATGATCTCTTCGATCGCCTCCGCCACCAGCTCCTTGTTCTTCCAGGTTTTCAGATCAGCAATGACGGTCTCCAGGCAGCCTTTCTTGTAAGCGATCTGTCCGAGCACATGTACAAGTGTCTTCCGCACGCGCGCCGTTTTGTCGAATTCGAGTTCGCGTAACATCGGGAGAATATCCTGCGGGAATTTTCTTCCGCGCAATTCTATGCCGTGACAGATCTCGCGGCGGACCTCTTTATCCGGATGGTGTAAATATTTTTTCGCCCAGCGGAAAACCGGCTTTGGATTTTTCGCTCCAGCTTTTTTGATCGAACCGATCACGGCATTGCGGATGGAATGATGTTCATCGAAAAGCCCCTTTTCGAAAAAATGCTCCACTGGTCCGAACTCTTTGATCCCGATCTCTCCTGCCGTGTTTACCACCGTCTGCCGTATCCGGAAATCATCTTCGGTAAATAATTCATTGAGCAACGTGATCATTTTTTTCCTGAGTTTCTTTTCACGGGAATAAATTCTTCCTGTTGCGATGTAGGCCGACTTGCGGATATATGTGTCGTCGTCGGAAAAATAAAGAATGATCTTCTCCGGCAAATTCTTTTCTATCCCGGAAAGAATATCCTTTTCGATCCGTGCTACAACGTTCACACGTTCCTCTTTGGAAAGATCATAGAATCCCATGGCGCTAAAGTAGTCTGTTCAACACAATGGGAGTGTTCTCTTTGGCACGAACTACGAAATTGGCGAATATGCTAACTACAAAATCGGTACGGATGCTTTATGAAACCCGGTTTGAATCTTTAGCGGATCTGTAATACGCGTATTCGAAAGTTTCGTAGTTCGTACTAAAGAAAGTCACCGGATATTTCAAACTAACCACCACTTACACAAACGACACCAGTTTCATTGGCACTGCTTCCTATTTTTAGTGAAAGCAGCACCATGAAAAAATTCATCTCCGTTTTTCTCACCATCATTTCCTTCAGCTTCATTTTTTCTTCCTGCACGAAAGAAGATGTGACGCCATCCAATTATTCATCCAATCCCAGTCACGGATTCGTGGGCACACTCGCCGGAGAAAAATGGGTGCTGGATCAATACCGCGATTCTTCCATGGCCAATCCTCTTCCGCGGCACGACACGCTCGTTTTTATAACCGACTCCACTTACACATGGAACGGAGTTCACGCAAAATATCTTTACTCAGGGAATGATTATCAAACATCACTTGAACTTTTTGATACCCCATTCGGTACAGTGAACGGCGTTGTTGCAAGTACATTTGATTCATACGGAGAGATCATCGATTCGCCATTCTATCAATATTACGGAGCCGGGCAGATCTTTTACTTCTGGATGACAAAACAACCGTAATTTATTTTGGAGCAAGATCACCTGCGTTTCAAAAAACCACCTGTCCCCCTGCAGCGTGGCGTACATGGTACGCTTCTGCTGCATGGGGGCTAAGAAAGATCAGCATCACATCAAATCACGTTACGCACGCACGTTCCCGCCCCCGGAACGCCACCACGTGGCGTGAAAAAAACATGACGCACCTCCGGTGCTAATGATAGAATGCTCCGATGGAGCATTACGAACAAATACGAATTTTCAATTCGGAAATAATTAATTGACCATGAAGTCAGCTCTGCTGTACTTCATGGCTGCCTACCGCCTACTGCTTTCTGCGCGCAGGCCCGTGCGTCAGCCCACAAGAGCCCAGTCCACAAATGTGAGTTTGCTTTTCTGCGGATCGAACGTATCCTGCACGCGCGCAAAAATTCCGATCACCACCGGTTCTTCCTGCGCGATCGTTTCACCACTTTCCTTCGTGCGTATGTAAAGAAATTCATGCTGCACGATCCCGATCATCACCGGCACTTCGGGCTGGAATTCAAACCACCCGGAATCTTCCTGTATCGTCAATCGCTTCGTCATCGTTCCGGCGAGCGGTAATTGCTGAGCGAAATTCCCTGTTGATACATCGCTGCGGAGAATGAATTTTTTCCCAACGACGGAATTGTATCCCGCGCGTTTCCTGCTCGACATTAATTCCGACGGCAACAATCCTTCGAAGAATTCTATTCTTCCCCATTCGCCCGGAATGATGTCGATGTTCGACAAACGCACCGCGAGGAAGAATACGAGATATCCGCCCGAGAGGAACGAACCCATCAGCGTGGAATTCCCGATCTGCGTTCCGTACACAAAACAATTCGCCACATATTCCAGTGCGAACACCAGGACGAGCGAGCCGCCAATGAAAGAAGCGAGCCGCTGCGTGTTGAGCACGATGTCCGATTGCTTGTAATTTTCGGGA
This sequence comes from Bacteroidia bacterium, assembly GCA_035496135.1. Taxonomy (GTDB): domain Bacteria; phylum Bacteroidota; class Bacteroidia; order Palsa-965; family Palsa-965. The sequence continues at coordinate 577 of DATJEX010000155.1, read as the reverse complement.
GCGGAATGATTCAGCGCATTGTTGATGAACGAAACGTAAACCAGGATCTCGGAAAGGAAAAAGAAAAGTGTGAAGATGGAGAACGAACGCACTTTTTCATTCAGCAGCCAGAAATCATAAAAGCCATGCGCTCCTGCCGCCGCAACGAAGAATAACGGAATGATCCACCACTTTTTCGGGTAACGGTATTTCACCAGCACGAATCCGTAAGCGGCGATCGCGCTCGACGCCATGTGTGATACGGATGCGGTGAGCGCACGCGCGTGTATCACATCGAGCCCGTATTGCGAAATGTAAAGCAGGTTTTCAAAAAAGGCGAAACCCAGTCCGGCAGCAGAAGCGATCAGCAGGTAATCGATCGGTTTCCGGATGATGTTCGTGAAATGCAGGATGATCAGGAACGGAATGAGCTTCACGAGTTCTTCGATGAATCCGATGCCGAAGAAACTGTAGAGCATATCATTTCCCACCTGCCCGTTCGTGTCGAAGTGAAAAATGTAATGATAACACGCGTAGAGGAGCCAGCTGAGCATCGCGAGAAAAATTCCAATGATCACCACGACGAGAAAATTCCTCC
>DATJEX010000154.1:0-3792 GCA_035496135.1 Bacteroidia bacterium | reverse complement strand
CGCCGCAAGAAATTATTGAAACATTACAAAAAGAGATTTCATCAGAGATCATTCCGCGGAGTTTACGATTACGTTCTTCTTCCATAGACATGGATCATCCAATTATTTCCGCCGGAGTAAAAGCAGGAATAAAAACGTTCGGCTCTTCCACGCTGTCCGACATGACGCTTCTTCCTTTCCCGTCCGTGAAGATCGGTCCCGGTGATTCGGCGCGGTCCCATACACCTGATGAATACATTTTTTTAAGCGAGATCGAAGAAGGAATTCATCTCTACATTCAACTGCTTTACAACTTCGCGGAAACAAGGAGCGAAATATCAATGAACAAAAAACAAATCATCAGCGAACAACAATTAGCACCATAAGTGCTTATACAAATCCGCAAATCTGTAATCCGTATATCCGTACAATCCGTAATTCATCCCTTTATGAAACTCTGGTCAACTCAATCATCCTCATCAATACTGGTAAATAATTTTACCGTCGGCAACGATCGCGGCTTTGACCTTGAACTCGCCGAATGTGATGTGCTCGGTTCCATTGCTCACGCCAAAATGCTGTGCGCGGCGAAGCTCATTTCTCCCGGCGAAGAATTCGCATTGACCGAAGCGCTGAAAGAAATGCTGGTGAAAATCCGGGAAGGGACATTTTCCATTGACGAAAATTGCGAAGACATTCACTCGCAGGTGGAATTTCTGCTCACCGAACAACTCGGTGAAACAGGAAAGAAGATCCACACCGCGCGTTCCCGGAACGACCAGTCATTACTTGACATCAAATTATTCTGCCGGAAAAAAATAAAACAACTCACCGCCGACACTGAAAAACTTTTTCGTTTGCTGATCACGCTTTCGGAAAAACACAAGGACGATCTGGTGCCGGGATACACCCATTTGCAACTCGCCATGCCTTCCTCCTTTGGATTATGGTTCGCTGCCTATGCCGAAAGTCTTTGCGACGATCTTGAACTTTTGCTGGCTGCTTATCATATCGCCGATAAAAATCCGCTTGGTTCGGCTGCCGGATATGGAAGTTCGTTCGCTATCGATCGTGAATTGACCACTTCCCTTCTCGGTTTTTCCGGAATGAATGTGAATTCCGTTTACGCGCAGATGACGCGGGGCAAAACGGAAAAAACAGTCGCGAACGCCGTGGCGGGAATTGCTGCCACCCTTTCGAAAATGGCCATGGATTGTACGTTGTTCATGAATCAGCATTTCGGATTCATTTCTTTTCCCGGCGGACTCACCACCGGAAGCAGTATCATGCCGCACAAGAAAAATCCGGATGTGTTCGAACTCATCCGCGGGAAATGCAACCGGCTGCAGGCTTTACCGAATGAATTCGCATTGCTGCTCGGAAATCTTCCTTCGGGTTATCACCGCGAATTTCAATTGACAAAAGAAATACTCTTCCCTGCGTTCAACATTATCACGGATTGCATGAGCATGATGATGCTGATGCTGGAAAATGTAGAAGTGAAAAAGAATATTCTTGAAGATGAAAATTTCAATTCACTTTTCACGGTCGACAAAGTGAATCAACTCGTCGCATCAGGAATGAGTTTCCGGGATGCTTATCATGAAGTCTCCGCACAAGTGAATACAGGAACCTTCACAGCCGATCGGACCAGCACGACCTCACACACCGGAAGCATCAACAACCCGGGGAATTCGCTCATCGTGAAGGATTTTGAAGCCATTTTAGCCCGTTTTTCATTCGGAAAAGCCGAAGAAGCGCTGGAACGGCTGAAAAAATGATCCGTTTTTTCACCCTGTGATTTTGGTCGAAAACTGTCCTTTTCAAGCCCTCCATTTTCCTATCTTTAGGACGCTCAAAAAGGCCTACACCAATCACATTATGAGAAAACTTACCCTTCTCTTTTCGACCTTCCTGATCGGAACTTTTGTCGCTGCGCAGAATATTCCCGCTTCACAATGGGATAACGCAAAGGCAAATGGCGCTATCAATGGAAAAGCAGTTTCCGCCGTTCGCGATACCACACAGAATGGCGCACCCTATGTTGAATACCGCGTGGCACAAGGTGTGCCTGTTCATCCTGCAGTGAACGGCTGTTCGTGCTGGCAACAACGCGACACTTCTTGGCATCCGATCCCGATCTCTTTCGGAACTCCTCCGGATTATCGCAACGACGACGGATCAACGAACATCATCAATCTTCCGTTCAACTTCTGTCTCTACGGAACAACGTGGACACAGTGTTACATCAACAACAACGGTAACGTTTCTTTCGGCGCACCTTATGGAACATTCACCGCTTCCGGTTTCCCGAACGCTTCATTCGTGATGGTCGCACCGTTCTGGTCCGACGTTGATACAAGAAATCTTTCCAGCGGACTTCCGTGGTTCGTTGTCACGCCGACTTACATGATCGTGCAGTGGGACAGCGTTGGATATTATTCGCAGCACGTGGATAAAGTGAACACGTTTCAGCTGATCATCACCGACGGAAGTGATCCGATCGTTCCGGGTGGTAACGTTTCTTTCTGTTACAAAGACATGCAGTGGACAACAGGAGATGCATCTTCCGGTGTTGGCGGATTCGGTGGAGCTGATGCGATCGTCGGCGCGAATAAAGGAGATGGCGTGAATTACATTCAGTTCGGCGCTTTCAATCAACCGGGCTCTACTTACAACGGACCTGCGGGACCGAATTCAGGCATCAACTGGCTCGACAATCAGCAATTCCTGTTTGACGCGTGCACGAGCACCAACAACGTTCCTCCAACGGCTTCCGGTATCCAGGTTTGCGATACACTTCATCTCTGTGTTGGCGATTCACTCCCGATCAACGTAACATTCTTCTCGCCGGAGGTCGCGCAAACTACGGTCATAACTGTTGACACAACCGGAACGACAGGATACAATATTATTTCAAACACGAGTGGAAATACAGCGACGCTCACCTCCTATTTTCTTGGAAGCGCAACTAATTTAGGTTACAGCACTATCATCATAACCGCGACAGACAATGGAGTTCCTGCCGGTGTCACGAATATTCCGATCGTGATCGATGTTGGTTACCCTCCTGTCACAACTGTTACGCCTGACACAACAGTCTGCAACGGACCGGTTCAATTGGTTGCAACCGGCGGCGGAACGTATTCCTGGTCGCCAGCGACTGGTTTGAGCAATGCGAATATTTCAAATCCTGTTGCTTCACCAACAATTACCACAACGTACATCGTTACGATCACGAACGGATGTCCTGTAGATGATACCGTGACGGTTTATGCTCCACCGGTCATTACACTTTCTCCTGATACCACAATGTGTTCTGGTCTCACATATCAACTGAATGCAACAGGCGGAACTTCTTATTCCTGGTCGCCTGCTACCGGACTGAATAATGCGAACATCGGAAATCCTGTCGCGTCTCCATCGGTGACAACGACCTATACCGTAACAGTTGTCAATGGAAATTTCTCTTCGTGCACACGAACGGATAGCGTAACGGTAAATATCGTTCCGTCTCCAACTGCGGTTGCGAGTAACGACACCACGATCTGCAACGGAACTTCCATCCTGCTTAATTCTAGTGGAGGAACAAACTATAGCTGGAGTCCGGCCACGAGCCTGAGTAATGGAAACGTTGCAAGTCCTGTTGCAAATCCGACGGTGACCACTACATACACGGTGACGGTCGCGAACGGAACATGTACCGATACAGAACCAGTCACCGTAACAGTTCAGAATGCGACAGCGAATGCGGGAGGTGATCAAACGATCTGCGCCGGAGATTGCGTCACACTCGGCGCAAGTGGCGGCAAT
>DATJEX010000153.1:0-3042 GCA_035496135.1 Bacteroidia bacterium | reverse complement strand
CGAAAAGCAGCCTGGCCGCGCTGATCATTTTCTCGACCGAAGCGAGTTTGATATTGAATTTACTCATCTCTTTGGGATCAGCTGAATCGGGAAGGCCGATGATGCGGATCTTCGCGGCGAACGCATTGGCGATCGCGATCGCGATGTTCACTTTTTCCCTGCTGTGTACGGAATCATCGATCGGCAGGAGAATGTTCCTGAATCCTGCCTGTTCTTTTTTCTTCTGGATCGTCAGCACGGGAAACGGCGAAAGGGTGACCACGCGCTGCGCATTGCTGCCAATGAAGATCTCCCTGAACCCCGAAGCTCCGTGCGTTCCCATCACGATGAGATCAACGCCATTGCGCATTCCGTAATCAATGATCTGCGAATGAATATTTCCGTTCGTTACATGTGTTTCGACTTTTATCCCGTATTCCTGTTTGATCCGCTCCTGGAGCTTTTCCAGTTTTTTCACTACTTCCATTTCAAATTCCCGGGGTGAAAGCAGAACGGTCTTCATTTCCGGAACAACGGAATAATGATAACCTAACGATTCGATCACGTGAATGAGGTAAATGTCCGCACCCAGCAATCGCGCGAGCAATACCGCTTCTTCAACCGCATTGTCTGATGTTTCCGTGAAATCGACAGGGACGAGAATTCTTTTTATCTCTTTTTTCATGGGACCAGGTTTTTACATTCCACCATCGCACGCTTCGTAATCCCTACGAAATTCTTCCTGCATTCTAACACAAAGTTCCGGCATTACCGGAACTATCGGAAGAGAAATAATCAGTGAACACATGACAGCACTCATTGGAATTGAGGCTGAAATGGAGTATCTTATAAGTTAATATTTTTCTTCCCAGATCATGGCGAGATGGACGATCACTTCCGCCGCTTTCTCCATATCCTGTACACTCACCCACTCCTGTTTCGAATGGAAAGCATGTTCACCGGCGAAAATATTCGGGCATGGAAGGCCCATGTAAGAAAGACGTGATCCATCCGTTCCTCCGCGTATGCTCGAGCGATGTGCTTTCAGTCCCGCACGCTCTATCGCTTTGATCGCGAAATCCACGACCTGCGGATTTTTATCCAGTACCGTTTTCATATTACGATATTGCTCCTTCACGACCATGTTGTAGGAAGAGTGCGGATAATTCTTCAACGCATCATTGGCTGCTTTCCGCAATACATCCGCTTTATGTTTCAATCCTGCATCATCAAAATCGCGGAGAATGAAATTCAAAGTCGCCTGTTCGAGTGTTCCGGCGAAACCGGTCGGGTGAACGAATCCCTGTTTGCCTTCTGTAGTTTCCGGTGAACATTCTGTTTTGGGAAGATTCTGCAACAATTCAGCAGCGATCTTGAGTGCGTTCTCCATTTTACCTTTTGCAAAACCAGGATGCGTACTCACACCGTGGATCGTGATCACCGCTGCATCGGCCGAAAACGTTTCATCTTCGAGGTGCCCGAGCGCTTCGCCGTCCATCGTGTAACCAAAATCGGCGGCGAGTTTTTTCATATCCGCTTTGTCCACTCCCCTTCCGATCTCTTCGTCAGGCGTGAAAAGGATTCTGATCGCTCCGTGTTTCACTTCCGGATGATTCACAAAAAAATGTGCGGCATCCATGATCTCGGCAAGACCTGATTTATTATCCGCACCAAGAAGCGTTGTTCCGTCAGAAGTAACAATATCATTACCGATCTGTGCTTTCAGATCAGGATGCTCCGAAGCTTTGATCACCTGGTTAACGTCGCCGGGAAGCACGATGTCTTTGCCATCATATTTTTTATGCACCTGCGGTTTGACATCTTTCCCGCTGCAGTCAGGTGAAGTGTCCATGTGTGAACAGAAGCAGATCACCGGAACTTTCTTTGTAGTATTCGAAGGAATGGTCGCATACACATAACCATGTTCATCCATGTGCGCGTCCGGAATTCCCATTTCCAATAATTCCGCGACCAGAACTTTTCCGAGATCCTTTTGCTTCATGGTGGAAGGACAGGTCGGTGAATTCGGATCGGATTGCGTGTCGATCTTCACATAACGGAGAAATCGGTCGAGGACGGTGTGATTGAATTGCATAATTGGGAATTTTGATTGGCTGAAATTAATAAATCGCCTTCAACAAACATGATCTCTTCACATGGTATCCATTTAGTACAACGCTCTATTCTATGTGGGTGCTAACACCGGGCATCGCGTAAACAGATACAAACCTGATCTTCGTCACTTTACCTTGACTCGAAAGCTTTCTCTTTCTACTTTCCCCTATCATGAAAGAAAAAGATCTCCATTACCAGAAAGCGTTCACTCTTTACGAGAAAGGAATCGAATTCTCTATGATCATTTCAACGCTCGAACAGGCCGGCGCGGGAGAAGAACTGCGCCAGGAGATCCTGCTCGAAATAAAAAACATTCATTACTCACGCCGCAAGAATCGCGGATTCAAACTTGTATTTGCCGGCGCACTCATCCTCATCTTCGGATTCATCCTCACTGTTATTCTTTTTCATTCGGGAAGTGGCATTAATTACGCCATGTATGGCCTTACGACCATTGGCATCATTCTCCTGCTATGGGGCATGATCGATATACTGGGTTGGTGATCTCCGTGCTGGACGTTTTCTTCCCGGGTAATTCACCTCTCAAAACTTTGGTTAAATTTGACTATGACAACTCCTGCCATCGACACCCTTCGCTTTCCTATCGGTAAATGGGAAAAACCTGCCAAGATGAATCTCACGAAGATCAAAAAGCAGATCTCCATCATCAAGAAATTTCCCAATGTGCTCAAGAAAGATGTTTCTGCGCTTTCCGAAAGTCAACTCGACACGGCATACCGTCCGGATGGCTGGACAGGAAGACAAGTGGTGCATCATCTTGCCGACAGCCACATGAACGCGTTCTGCCGTTTCAAACTCACATTGACGGAAGATCATCCGACCATCAAGCCGTACATCGAAGCGAAATGGGCGGAACTGGAAGATGCAAAGACCGCTGATGTGAAACTGTCGATCCAGTTGCTCAATGGCCTGCACAAACGCTGGGTG
>DATJEX010000152.1:0-6274 GCA_035496135.1 Bacteroidia bacterium | reverse complement strand
CGCCAAAAAAGAGATCGCTTTTCAGAATGAAGAGAAATCGAAGCGCGCCGATGAGTTGCTGATCGCCAATAAGGAACTTGCATTTCAGAATCAGGAGAAGAAAAAGCGCGCCGGGGAACTGGTGATCGCGAACAAGGAGCTTGCGTTTCAGAAGAAAGAAAAGAAGAAACGTGCGAATGAACTGATAATCGCCAACAAAGAACTGGCTTTTCAGAATGAAGAAAAAGTAAAACGCGTCAATGAATTACGAGTCGCCAATTATGCACGAAGCCTGATCGAAGCCAGCCGTGATCCGATGTTTACGGTAAGCCCTGACGGAAAGATCACGGATATCAATGAAGCGACGATGAAGGTGACCTGTCTTACGCGTGACGAACTTATCGGCACGGAGTTTTTCAATTGTTTCATTGATGTCGTACAGGCGCGTAACTGTTACCAGGCCGCGTTTGCGAATGGATTCGTGGTCGATTATCCGCTCATCATTCATGATGGTGTGCCGATGGATGTGTTGTGCAATGGCTCTGTTTATAAAGATGACCTGGGCAATGTGATCGGTGTGGTGATCGTGGCGCGGGATGTGACCGAACAGAAGAGGATCGAAACGGAATTAATGGAAGCAAAAGTTTTTGCCGAATTGGCGACGGAGATCGCGCAGGAAGCGAAATTGAAAGCGGAAAATGCGACACGCATTGCAGAAGACGCTGTAAAAGCCAAGCAACAATTCCTGTCGAATATGAGTCACGAGATCCGCACCCCGATGAACGCGATCATCGGTTTTACAAAAGTGGTGCTGAAGACAGAATTGACTGCGAAACAGAAAGAATACCTGAACGCGATCAAGGTGAGTGGTGATGCGCTCATCGTCCTGATCAACGACATTCTCGATCTCGCGAAAGTCGATGCCGGCAAAATGTCATTTGAACGGATACCATTCCGGATGTCTTCTTCTCTTGCAGCAATGCTTCAGTTATTTGAAGCCAAGATCCAGGAAAAAAATCTGCAGCTCGTCAGGGAATATGATAAGCGGATCCCGGAAATGCTCATCGGTGATCCTGTCCGCCTGCACCAGATCATTCTCAACCTGGTAAGCAATGCCGTCAAATTCACGAATACCGGAAGTATCACGATCAAGGTTAGCCTGCTGCACGAAGACAATGAAAATGTAGCCATCAGTTTTGCCGTGATCGACACGGGTATCGGGATCAAGGAAAGTAAGATCGAAAAAATATTTGAAAATTTTCAGCAGGCCTCGAGCGGAACCTCCAGGTTATATGGCGGTACAGGGCTTGGCCTTGCGATCGTAAAACAACTGGTCGAGATGCAGGGAGGAAAGATAAAGGTGATAAGTACGATCGATAAAGGATCAACATTTGAATTCACGCTGAGTTTTCAGAAAACAAATATGAAAGCGGAAACGGAAGGGGCATTCACGATAGCTGACTCCAGTGTGAGAGATATCAAAGTGCTGGTGGTGGAAGATATTCCGCTGAATCAGCTGCTCATGAAAACATTGCTGGATGATTTCGGATTTGACCGTGACATTGCGGCGAATGGAAAGATCGCCATTGAATTCCTGCAGCGTAAATCCTACGATCTTATTCTCATGGATCTGCAGATGCCGGAAATGAATGGTTTTGAAACCACTACTTACATCAGGACCAAACTGAATTCAAGGATACCGATCATCGCATTGACGGCTGATGTGACTACTGCCGATCTTGAAAAATGCAGATCGGTTGGTATGAATGATTACATTGCAAAACCTGTCGATGAGAAATTATTGTACACTAAAATAATCGGATTGGTCAAGAAACCTCTTCATGCAGAGCATAAGGAAGATGCAGAAGAACGGAAGGAATTGTCACCGGTTGCACGGTCAATTGATCTTTCTTACCTGGAACGCCTGACCAAGTCTGATGCAACCGCCATGATGGAAATGATCAGACTTTATCTCCAGCAAACTCCCGGGCTCATTGAGAAAATGAAACAGAGTTTAAAGGATGGGGACTTGAAAGGGTTGAATGCATCGGTACACAAAATGATGCCATCTTTCGCCATCGTAGGGATCAGTTCTGATTTTGAAACGATCGCGAAAAGAGTCCTGGAGTACAGTAAGAGCGGTAAATCGGCGTTCGGAATTCCATCACTGATCTTTCAGTTGGAAAATATATGTGCAAAAGCGTGTGAAGAGTTAGAATCGGAATTGATAAGTCTTAAAAAATCCCAAGTATGAAAAATGAAAATAAGATCAAATTGTTTTTAGTGGACGATGACATTGTGTTCCTGAGAGCACTGGAGATGGAATTGATGCAGCATGCCGATTTCGCCATTGAAGCATATGCCACGGGCGAGATGGCACTGCAAAACCTGTCGCATAATCCTGATGTGATCATTCTGGATTACCTGCTTGACGGTATCGATAAAAATGTGATGAATGGAATTCAAACCCTTGACAAGATCAAAATGATCAATCCGGATATTCCCGTGGTGATGCTTTCGGCCCAGGATAAAATTGACGTGGCGATCGATTGTATGCATCATCGCGCATTTGATTATGTGGTAAAGAGTGAAACAGCTTTTCTCCGTTTACAAAAGATCATTACAAGTATTTTCAGTTACCGGAAAATGGAAAAGGAATTGAATTGGTATATGGATAGGATGTGAACGGGAAAGTGAATGTGAAAGTGAATGTGAATGTGAACGTGAAAGTGAATGTGAAAGTGAAAGTGAATGTGAAAGTGAAAGTGAAAGTGAATGTGAACGTGAAAGGGAATGTGGGAATGTTGCAAGAATTTCTGCCTGAAGTATAAGTATTGCCGGTTGCATTAAGAAGACATTTGCAGCGTAACAATCCTGTTACGTTCTAAATCCAAAAAAATGACAGAAATCACAGCCAACAAAAAGGAGAACATGAATGGTTCTATTCCTGAAAATCAAAAAGGGATCGAAAACCATAAACTCGCTGCCAAACACCTTGAAGAAGCTGCGAAGCATCATCGTGAAGCTGCCAAACAGCATGAGGAAAACAATCATGAAAAAGCTTTCGAAAGTACGATCAGGGCGCAGGGACATTACAATCTTGCCGGAGAACATCAGCGCGAAGATGTAAAACACCACGCTACGCAGAATTAATTCCGCGAATTCAATTCTGAATTTCAAGAAGAGGCTGTTCCCGCAAGGAATGGTCTTTCTTGTTTCATTGCACCCGGATCGAAAGGTGTGAATGATGTAAGCAGTTCGCGGAGTGTTGTAACTCCGGTAGCGGCCACAATCTGCAATTTTGCAGCGTAATAATTCTATTACAAACTAAATCCAGAATAGTATGACAGATATCAAACAAAATGCAGGCTCGGAAGCTTTTAAAGTGACCGGCGATTGGGCGATCCAGTCCAGGCAGTTGAAAGAAAAATTCTCGCAACTCACCGATTCAGATGTGAAGTTCGAAGAAGGAAAAGAAAATGAATTGCTCAGCCGAATTGAAAACAGGTTGAACAAAAAACGCGAGGAAGTGATCAGCATCATCCGTAAAGGTGAGAATGCTGCAGTTTAATCACTGATCAGACAGTTCCCGGCCGGTCAATTGGCCATAAGGAAAATTCAGATAAAAAGGGCAGGGCAACAACCTGTCCTTTTTATTTGATGTGTTTCCCGACCGGGTTTCAATTCAATCCATACCAGCAACGAAAGAAATTACAGATGAAAAACCAAGAGATCGATCAGATGCTGTCTGACGAGAACAAACACCTCGAGAAACTTCACCTGATCGTGGAGAACACGATCAAAGCGGAAGAACTCATTATCCATAATCTCCTGAACCCGCCGATTGAAAATCTGACTACCGGGCAATCCATCACTGATAAAGTGGCGCACTTCGGCGGAAGCTGGAAATTCATCATCTGGTTCTTCCTGATACTGGCGGGATGGATCGTTTTCAACGTCATCGCACTCGGACATTTTAAATTCGATCCCTATCCATTCATCCTGATGAATCTCATCCTTTCCTGTATTGCGGCATTACAGGCACCGGTGATCATGATGAGCCAGAACCGCCAGGAGGAAAAGGACAGGAAGAGAAGCGAGAATGATTATCTCATCAACCTGAAAGCGGAAATGCAGATCCGCGCGATGAATCAGAAAATAGACCTGCTCGTGGAAGAACAGATCAAAACACTTTTTGAAACACAGGAAAAGCAATTCGTGTTGCTGAAAGAAATAAATTCCAAGCTGGGAAAAAAGACCGATAAAGTGTGAATAGTATAAGAGCTTTCAATTTTCCTGTAAGGATTCAACGGCTGAAGATGTGCTTCTTTGTATCTCGTCAATTTCATTTTCATGCCGTTGCTCGGAAACAGAATAACGGCTGAGTAACATTCAAACTCATGCCTTCATTAGCAGCCATAACCACGATTGATTTTCCCTATAAGGTGGATCAACAGGAGGTAAAGCAATGTGCGAAGGAGATCTTTCTTCCCACGTTTCCGCAGGTGGAACGCATGATGAGTGCATTCGACAATACTGAAATAAAGACCCGAAATTTCTGCAAGCCGCTGGAATATTATTCCACGAACCATACTTTCCAGGAACAGAATGCGGAATATATCCGGATCGCTTTGGAGTATTCGGTAAAGGCGATCGAAACCTGTCTTTCTTCGGCAAAGATCAGCAAGGAAGATATCACTGATATCATTTTCCTGTCGACCACTGGTCTTGCAACGCCCAGTCTTGATGCACTCATCATCAATGAAATGAAATTCAGTCCTTATGTCAATCGCATCCCGGTCTTCGGATTGGGCTGTGCAGGAGGAGTGGCCGGATTCTCAAAAGCATGTGTACTGGCGAAAGCTGACCCGGCTGCAGTAGTTATACTGGTAGCGGTTGAATTATGTTCCCTGACCTTTTTAAAGAATGATTATAGTAAAAGCAATTTCATCGGATCAAGTTTGTTTGCCGATGGAGTGGCAGCTTGTATCATTACAGGCGACCGTCAGACAAACAGGACGGATAACGAGATCAGCTTTGTCGCTTCACAAAGCAAATTATACTATGATACGCTCGATGTGATGGGTTGGGAATTCCTCGACAAAGGATTCAAGGTTCTCTTTTCGCAGAACATTCCGGCGATCATCGCTGAGAATATCGGCCGTGACATCGATCTTTTTCTTGAAAAACACCACTTAAAACTTTCCGATATAAAAAATTTCATTTTTCATCCGGGTGGAAAAAAAGTACTCTCGGCTTATGAAGCGGCTCTGCCGGTGAAAGGCGATTTTCTGAAAAACACCAGGGAGATCATGAACGATAACGGCAATATGTCGAGTCCCACCGTGTTGTACGTAATGGAAAAATTCTTCGCAGAAGGATTTGAGAATGGTTACGGGTTGATGCTCTCAATGGGCCCCGGATTTTCGAGTGAAATGGCATTACTTAAAATGAAAAGGAGATAACATGACCTTCATCGCTTTTATTTCGTTTGTCATTCTGCTGAGGTTGGGAGAATTAATGATCTCGGCCCGGAATGAAAAATGGTTATTGAATAACGGAGCCGTTGAATCCGGAAAAAGCCACTACCCGTTCATGGTCGCGCTTCACGTCTTGTTCTTCATCTCCCTTATCGCGGAATTCTTCTCACACACCACTGTCACCTTCAGCCTGTTTTTCCTCGTATTCTACTTTCTGCTCCTCGCATTCAAAACCTGGACTATTCTGTCATTGGGAAAATTCTGGAACACGAAGATCTACCGTATCCCCGGAACTCCACTCGTGAACAGAGGGCCTTATAAATTTTTGAAACATCCGAATTACCTGATCGTGATCTCAGAGGTCGCGGTTATTCCACTGGCATTTCATCTGTATTTCACCGCGGTCATTTTCACTGTGCTGAATGCGGTCATGTTGTGGGTGAGGATAAGAGAAGAAAATAAAGTTTTGCAGGAGAAGATCAGTGAGGCCACACCAATAAGGCCAGGGCTGAAGATCTTTTCGACCTACACACCTAAATGCAGAACGAACGGCATCAAGCAAGCCAGGACCTGAGCGAACGCATCTTAAAAGAAAAAAAATGAAAACAGCAGCAATTATTCTCATCGTCGTCGGAGCGATCATGATCGCCTATACCGGTTTCCACTATGTGACCGCCGATCCGGTGGTCGATATGGGTTCGATGCAGATCACCCACGACACGACGCATTACATTCAATGGCCGCCATTTCTGGGCGCAACACTTCTTCTCGGCGGAATAGTGGTACTGTTCAGTTTGAGAAAAAAAGTGAAGTGA
>DATJEX010000151.1:0-8221 GCA_035496135.1 Bacteroidia bacterium | reverse complement strand
CCCCCCCCCCCCCCCCCCCCCCCCCCCCCCCCCCCCCCCCCCCCCCCCCCCCCCCCCCCCCCCCCCCCCTAAAAAAGATGGACGAATATACTAATGTGAGGGGAAATGCAGGTATAGAGAGGAGCTACTTCTTCACATGGGCGTATTTATAAGGAGAAAAGTTATCTTTTCGATCAGGTATTGAGGTGTTTGGGCAATGGGTATTCAGACTGACATAAAAGATCCTGCTTCCCTTTTCTCATTCGTGAAATCGGGTAATTATTGTTTTCCAATTCATTTTCATAAAGGCCTTATTACCCAAATACCTGAATACCCTGTTACCTCAATAACCCATAACTTTGGGACTTAATAAGCAATTATGAATCACGATCCCCTTTGGGCTGTTTCCCCGGTTGACGGGCGCTATCACGGCCAGGTAAAAGAACTCTCCGATTATTTTTCTGAAGGCGCGCTTATCCGCTACCGTCTCCGTATCGAAGCGGAATATTTCATCGCGTTGTGTCAATTGCCATTACCGCAACTGAAAAGTGTGAATGCTGCTGAATTCCCGAAGATCAGGAAAGAAATTTATCTCGATCTCAAACCGGAAGATGCGAAGCGCGTGAAGGAGATCGAGAAGACCACGAATCATGATGTGAAAGCGATCGAGTATGTGATGAAGGAAAAGTTTGACGCACTCGGATTATCGGCACAAAAAGAATTCATTCATTTCGGACTGACGTCGCAGGACATCAACAACACCGCGACTCCTCTCCTGATGAAAGAGGCGCACGAAAATATTCTGTTACCGCAGATCAAAACAGTGCTGGATGAACTCGAGCGCATGAGCATCGCGTGGGAAAATGTGTCCATGCTCGCACGTACGCACGGTCAGCCTGCGTCGCCTACGCGTTTGGGCAAAGAGCTGCATGTGTTCGTGGCGCGCGTAAAAGAACAACTGCGTTTGCTTTCACAAATTCCGTTCAGCGCAAAATTCGGCGGAGCAACAGGAAATTTCAATGCGCATCATGTTGCTTATCCTTCGATCGACTGGAAAAAATTCGGTGATGACTTTGTTTCTTCCCTCGGGCTGAAACGTTCGCATCCCACCACGCAGATCGAGCATTACGATAATATGGCCGCGTACTTTGACGGGCTGAAACGCATCAACACCATTCTCATCGATCTGAGCCGCGACATCTGGCAATACATCGCCATGAATTATTTCAAGCAGAAAATCAAGGAAGGTGAAGTAGGTTCATCGGCCATGCCGCATAAAGTGAACCCGATCGATTTTGAAAATGCAGAGGGAAATTTCGGAATGGCGAATGCGGTCTTCGAATTCCTTAGCAGCAAACTTCCTGTTTCCCGCTTGCAGCGCGACCTCACCGACTCCACGGTACTGCGCAACGCTGGTGTTCCGATCGCACATACACTCATCGCCCTGAAATCGCTGCAGAAAGGCTTGGGTAAACTGATCCTGAATGAACAGGCGCTGCACGATGATCTCGAAGAAAATTGGGCAGTGGTTGCAGAAGCGATCCAGACGATCCTGCGTCGTGAAGGATATGAAAAACCGTATGAAGCACTGAAAGATCTGACGAGGGTGAATGCGCACATCAACAAAGATTCCATTCACCAATTCATTGACACACTCAAAGTTTCTGATGTTGTGAAAACGGAATTGAAAAAGATCTCTCCGCATAACTATACGGGGATCTGAACTCTGGCGTGGTGCCAGGTCTTTGACCTGACACAAGTGTCGGGTGTAACACCCGACACCACTTCTACCGCCAGAGCATTTTGAAATACTCCTTCTGACAATCTTCAATTTGATATGACCACTTCCGGATTATTAAAAGACTACGCGAAATACAACCTGTGGGCGAATAAGAATCTCGCCGATCTCCTGCGCACGATCGACCAGGCATTACTCACGAAAGAAGTGAAGAGCAGTTATCCTTCTTTGCGCAAAACCTGCTTTCACATCTGGGATGCAGAGTTCGTCTGGTTCTCGCGATTGAACGGAACTTCTCCTACTTCATTTCCTTCGAACACTTACGGACCGGAAGTTCATCCAAGCGGATTCATTGATCAATCGGCTGAATTTCTTGCTTTCCTGGACGAACAGGATGAAGATTTTTTCAATGACAAAACAACATTCACCACATTCGACGGAAAAGAATTCACACAGGAGAATGAAGGGATCATCATGCACGTGATGAATCACAGTTCATTTCACCGCGGACAATTGGTGATGATGCTGAGAATCTTGGCTATTCCGGAGTGATGCCGCGAACGGATATGGTCGTTTATCACCGCGACAAGAAATAATTGTCAGACTGAGTAGTCGACGCCCAGCGTCGACGTACCGAAGGCGACAATTATTTTTTAAGAATGTAATTCTTATACTCTCCCACTCTCCAACCGAACGTTTTCTCCAGTCCCATCAGGAAACGCATTTTCATTCCCCATTTTTTCTTTGTCGGGTCGAACGAGAATTTCCAGTTCTGTTTTGCGATCCTATCTATCATCACCGCGGGATGCGTGCCCGTGAACAAAGCGAGAGAATCGATCTGCGAATAATCGAACTTTTCCGCGACGGGAATATTCTTTTTCATCCACTCGTCATCGTGCCACATCTTATGAAACGACTCCTGTTTTGCCTGTTGTGCTTCGGGCGATTTCACCCAACCATAATGATACACTTCGGCATCGACCGCTTTCACAAAAAGTTTTGAGTTATCTTTTTTCCGGAAACCCTGCGCATCGCGGTAGGAAACGATGGAATCATTTTTTCTCACGATACGGATTTCTCTGCGATACCATTTGCGTGAATCACCAACGTAATCGTATGATCCGTAGAAATGCCGGTAATTGAAAAGCAACCCATCCACACTTTTGTCATCTTTCCATTTCGTCATCGCTTCTTTGATAACAGGAAGATATTTTTCATGGATCACTTCATCACCCTGGATATAAAAACACCAATCTGTATCGGCAGAGATCGCCCGGTATGCTTTGTTCGTTTCATCCGCCAGCACTTTTCCTCCTTCACGAAGTGAATCATCCCAAACCGTTTCCACGATTTTTATTTTCGGATCGCCGATGTTTCTGATCACATTCAACGTATCATCCTCTGATCTTCCAACAGCCACAACGAATTCATCACACAAAGGAAGAATGGATCGTATCGCTTCCACTACCGGGTAGTCGAACTTTACAATGTTTCTTGCGATCGTGAAGCCGGTTACTTTCATGTCAGGTAAGGGAACGAATTTCGAATCTGGCTAATATACTAATTACAAATTCCGTGAATGTTCTGATAAAATAAAATACTTACAATCGCATTTGCATATTCGTGAGATTCGGAATTCGTTCCCTTAGAATGGATAACCAATTCCGAAATTGATATTTCCGCTCAATGGCCTTCTTCCCGGTAACCACCAGCGTTCACCGAATGGATAACTCGGATCGCGGATCTTGAATGCCCAGTCGAGACGGATGATGAAAAACCCGAGATCGTAACGCAATCCGGCACCAGGACCGAACGCAAGATCGTTGATGAAACGAGTCGGATCGAATTCCGCACCGGGACGTGTTTCATCTTTCTTGAGGATCCAGATATTTCCTCCGTCGGCAAACACAGCCGCGTTCAACGAGTTGGTGATCTTCACACGCAATTCAATATTGTATTCGAGTTGCACATCACCAAGTTGCGCGTAGCGTTCATCGGCCGGGACCTGGTACGAACCGGGGCCGAGCGTTCTTGCTTCCCATGCACGGATACCATTCGCGCCACCGCCGTAAAAACTTTTCTCGAGCGGAAGCGTCGGATAATTCCAGAGCGGTAAACCGTATCCGCCTGCCGCACGCACCACGAATGTTTCATGATCGCCGATGCGCCAGTGCCAGTGCCAGTCGCCTGCGAAGCGCACGTAATTGGAAAAAGGAATATTTCCTACGCGATAGTGGCCACTGGTGTCTGTCGGTTGATTCGTGAGCGTTGAAAATCCGTAGAGAAAAAATCCGGACATCTCCGCATCCAGTTTGAAATACTTCACGAACTTCTGATTCGGATCGGAGGATTGCGTGTTGTAAATAAAAGTGATCCTCGCGTCATCAATGAAATGATCGGTGAAACGGTAGCGCAGCAATGGATCGCCATTCGCCAGCAGTTCATCCAGTCCCGCTTTTGGTTTTACCTTGACCACGTTCAATTCGATCGGGAAAATTCCGATACGGCAATATGTTTTATAGCGGAAAGTATAACCATACGCCACATTCACCAGCGATCGGTCATAATCGATCCGCCGCTGGATATTGATCACCGAATTGAAAACGGTCCTTCTTTCCTGCGCCTGGCGATCTTCTTCGCGCCGGTTGTTGCGCACAAAAATCCCGAATGGAAAAAATTCGCGCGGAATGATCAGCGAAGTTTCTTCGCCAAGTGATATCGTATTGAAAGCGAATTCATGCGGTGTATTCGTGGTCGTGCTTCCGAATGCCTGTTGCGCCTCGGCACCACTCTTGATCTTGAACTGGAGAATTTCGGCGCCATGGAAAAGATTATTGTTGTTGTAGGAGAATGATCCGACCACACCGAAATTTCCGCCGGAGTTCGTTCCTTCGAGCTGGGCCACAAAATTCTGTCGTGGTATCGGAAATAATTTCACGTACACATCGAGTTTGTCCGATTCCACTATTTCCGGATCGACCACCACCTGCCGGAATACATGAAGCCCTGTTAACTGGCGATACGTCGCATCATAATCTCCTTCACGATACAGGATGGACGGATGGAACGCGATGCGCGGAGAGAGCACCTCGGGCTTGAATTTCATTTTTTTCTCAATGGGAATTCCTCTCCTGTAACCGATATTGCGCAGGTAATCCGTTTCATGATACACGACGGTGTCGTATCTCATCGTGTCTTCTTTCATCAATCCCTGAGCTGTGAAATTCTTCACGATGATGTTGCGGATGTAAAAACGCTGATGATCCGTTTCGATCCACGTACTGTCTGATGTTTTGAATTGCTGCCTGCTGATGATGATCTGAACATGGGCCTGGTGAGACCCGGCTGTTGTGTCCATTGTGAACCGGATATAATCCTTTGTAAAAAGAAAATATCCGTCATTGCGCAAAGTGGAAGTGATCCGATCCCGTTCCGCTTCGAAATTATCCACATCGCAATTATCACCGGGTATCAATTTGCAACCTGCGGTGTCGCCCTCGTTGAAGAACTGGTAAGCGATACCCGGATCCTTGATTTCCCAAGTCACATCTTTTATCGTGTAAGGAATCGACGGTTTGATGATGTAGCACTCGATCGCTTTCTTGTGCTTGTTGCGCTGGAACCACGGGTAAACGAGTGTATCCTCCACGATGCTGTTGAAATATCCCTTGTTATCGAGATACATGGATAGCTGGCGTTTGGTCCGCGAAGTCTTGGAAGTATCCAGCAGTACCGGCGGCTCGCCGATCTTGTACAGAAACTCGCCGATGGTGGAATGTTTTTTCGGTTCTTTTCTTTTCCTGTGGCTTTTCAGGTTCGGGGCACGTTCCCACCGCTGATGTTTCAATTCAAATTTCGCGTCGCGTTTCAGTTTTCTTTTCTCTTCGCGCGTTGGATTCACCAGGTTGTAAATGTGCAGGTAGAATGGAAAGCCTGCTCCATTCGTCAGTAAATGATGTTTACCAATGGTACCCCTGTTCAGCAGGTGAGGAAAATTGAATCCGATGAGTTTCCTGTTCGGTTTCTGTTTGAGATATCCGTACAGATCATATTTATTGATGTTCGGATCCTCACATTTGATGATCACTTTCTTCAACAGCACGCCATTTCCCCCGATCCTGCTGGTCGTGCAGTTCGTCAGCAGGACAGTTGTCGCGAAAACGAGGAGTATGAGGAGTTTATTTCCCAGGGAATGCGGTTGTTAAATGACGAATGTAAGACGTACTTTCGCAAAGATAATGCCCATAACGGGGTAATTTATGCTCTCCAAATCTCGTCTTTCCTTTCTCAGAGCGCTCCGGCAGAAGAAATGCCGGCAGGAACAAAGACTGTTCGTGGCGGAAGGAACCAAACTTGTGAATGAAATTCTTCATTCCGAATTTGAGGTCACATCGATCTACGCGACTCCGAAATGGCTTAAAGAGCACAGGGAATCGGCTTCGTTCGCCAATGAATCGGTAAGCGCGGAAAAAGATGAATTGTCGCGCATTTCTTCATTGGTGACCGCGTCGGATGTGCTCGCCGTGGTGCGCATCCCGGAACGTGAACTGGTGAATGAAGAACTCCGGGAAGGATTGGTCCTTGTGCTGGATGGCGTGCGTGATCCGGGAAATATGGGAACCATTATCAGGATCGCAGATTGGTTCGGCATCGATCATGTGATCTGTTCGGATGACTGCGCCGAGATCTGGAATCCGAAAGTCGTCCAGGCTTCCATGGGCTCATTGCTGCGCGTGAAAATTCACGAGAAGAACCTGCCGAAATTTTTCAGCGATGATGCTTTCAGGAAAATGAAGATCCCCGTTTACGGCACGTTCATGTCGGGCGAATCGGTTTATGAAACACAGCCGGCAAAAAACGGAATGATCGTGATCGGCAACGAAGCGAATGGAATTGAAGAGGCTGTCGAACCATTCATCACGAATCGTATCACTATTCCAGCGGTTGCTCATCCCGGGAAAAAAACCGGTGGAGCCGAGTCGCTGAATGCGGCTATTGCCACCGCCATTGTAGTGGCGGAATTCAGGAGAAAAGCCTGACCATCGGCACTTTTTTCGTAATTTTTCAGAGAATTAATGCCAGCCGCTAAACCTCCTGACTTTTCCGGCGTCTCAAGCATGTAAACTCAACCTTTCAAACCAAAAAAACGAACATGAAAACGAACCGTTTTCTACTCAGCCCGATGATCGTGGTGGCGATCGTAGCGCTCACTTTTTCATCCTGCAGGCGCGAAACTGAAGATAATGACACGAACACCGCCGGTGATAATGCGTTCGCCGAATCAGCTTTCAACGATGTGACGAATATCTCGGATGAAGCTGGCTACACCGGAACGCTTTCAAATTACCGCCTCGCGAACAGTGAAGGAATTATCGCAAGTTCCTGCGCGACCATCACGTTCGATTCAGCGAACACCGCGAACCAGGATACGATCCATATCAATTTCGGAACAACGGACTGTACCTGCAATGACGGAAGGACCCGCCGTGGCGAGATCATTGTTTTCTATTCGGGCCGTTACCGCGATTCCGCTTCAACACATACGATCACGTTCAATGATTATTATGTGAACGATAATCATGTGATGGGAACGAAGACGGTGGTGAATAACGGGCACAATGCAGCAGGACATCTTGTTTATACGATCACCGTCACAGATGGAAGGATCGATCTTGCGAATAATGGCGGAACCATTTACTGGAACAGTACACGCCAGCGTGAATGGACAAGCGGAGAGAGCACGATGATCTGGAGTGATGATGTGTATTCCATCACCGGAACAGCATCGGGAGAAGGTACAGATGGCCACCATTTCGATGTGCTGATCACCAGTCCGCTTATCCGTAATATGACACTCGGATGCCGCCGTCATTTTGTACAGGGAACGCTCAAGCTGACACCCGATAACAAACCGGAACGCATAGTAGATTTCGGCAGCGGTGCCTGCGACGATATCGCTACGGTAACGATCAACAACCACGTTTACACTATTCACCTGCGCTGATCAAAAAAGCAATTCATAGAAAAGCCCTGAAGAAAATTCTCCGGGGCTTTTTTCATTTCGAATATTACTGTGATGCGAAGAATGAAATGTACTTATTTCACTTTCGCCGAGATCTTGTCTTTCATCAGGCGATGAATTTCCTTCAGATATTCATTCTCATTTTTGAGGATCTCCACTTCGCGTGTCTTCGCGTCAAGATCGCGTTTGAGTTGTGCCGCCGAAAGAACGATCATTTTGCCGTCAGCATCCTTTTCGCCAATGAGTGATTTTTCGGTGTAGAAGGAAAAGAAATCATAATTGAGTACGCGGGAAATTTCGCGGAGCAATTCAGTGTCACAGGATTTTCTCTTGAAAATTCCGTAAAGGTTCTGTGGAGATGTTCCTATCCTTCTCGCGAATTCGCTTTTGCTCATTCCAAGTTCGTCAAGATGATGGCGGATAAGTTTACCGATGTGCAGTGCTGACATGTTCAGGGGATTTTGAGGATTGATCAGATTGTT
>DATJEX010000150.1:0-5753 GCA_035496135.1 Bacteroidia bacterium | reverse complement strand
CCGAAACGGGAATTGGCAATGGTAAGTGTTCCGCAGACAATGGCATTGCAAACAATGAACGTGAGAATGAAATAGGTGGCGATCCGCAATGCTTTCACGAGGTTATTCTTTCTCCTGAAAAGTAAAGCGTAGAGAATGATGGGAATCGAGATCACCAGCATGAATGTTTGAAGTATGTCGAGGAAAACATAACTGAGTCTCGAAGTGTTCTGTCTCGATCCCAGGTAAGCATTCAATTCTTTCGGAAAACGCCATTCGATCTGTCCGCCCGGAGGTGAACCTTTTCCCATCGGGATATTTTCCTGCTTCACATCCAGGTGAAAGGAGATGAGTTGCTTCAGCGAAGTGTAGGTGGAAGAAGTGATGAACCTTCCGACATAATGCGAAGAGCCGAACAGATCGCCGAGCACCGGATCGAATTGATCACCGTGTTTTTCCCAGCCACCGGTTTTGTACAGCGGACTTTCATTCGCCCAGATGAAATCAATTTTTGAAAAAGGGACCTGGTGGTACTGACACAACTCATAATTTTTAGTGCCGCAGTTGTCATCCAGGAATTCATCAAGCAATCCGCAATCAGCGAGATGTCCCATCATGAAAATTTTTCCGTTCTGCGAAATGAAGAATTTTCCCGTATAGGTAAGATTGATGAACAATGTAAGCGCGAATCCCGAAGCGAGAATGATCCAGCCGTTCATCAAACGTCTCGGTGAAATGAGCGAAACCGTACTCCGGCTGATAAACCGGAAGAGCGTGAATACGGTCATCGTGAGTGTGAGAATGAACAGGTGCGAATTGTGCGCGGACAATGCGAAGAGCAAAACAAGAATGATGAAGACCTGTTTGATGCGTTCCGGCGGACGAACAAGTTGTACAACGAAAAGAAGGCAGGTAATGGCGGTCAGAAAATCGGGAAGGAGGTCGGAACATTTTTGTGAAATGCCGGTGGTGAAAGAAAGAAGCAGAACGACGATGATGAAAAGAATATTCCGGTTTCTGCGCGAGGTAATGAAGGTGGTGATGAAAACGAAAAGTGTGCAGGAGGTGAGGAGCGCCTGCGCAAAGACCACGAGCCATAATGAGAATTTCATACTGACATGCCGGAGAAATAATCCGTAAAGAATAGGACGGTCCTTCGGAACGTAATTAGAAAAACCGCAATCGATATAAGTGCCGGTGTCGGAATAGGTGAGGGGATAACGGTTGTAAAAAGCGATCCAGGAAAGAATGATCGTTCCGAATCCGAGCAACAGGAACGCCTGCAGTCCGGGTTTGAGTTTACCCTGCGGTGAAAATAGTATTGGACTTTTCGTCATCGGTCGGCAGGTGAAATTAAGGAATCAGGACGGCCGGATTAAGTTTTTTTAATAAACCGTTCAAATTTAAATCTTGTTAAATGAAAATTTTCCCTGCAACAAACACTTGCATTTCACAGTTTCTATTTCAGAAATTTGTAGAAGCAAAAACCGAATCATATGAAAAAGATAATTCTTCCTTTTGCCATGGCAGTCCTCGGTGGACTCGTAGTGCTCACAGCAGATCATCTCATCTTCAAAAAGACAGCGCCCCTGATGGCGGCCACAAATAGTCCGGCTACGCGAGCGGTCAATTACATTGCCCCGGCAGGAACGATCGATTTCCACGCAGCCGCAGAAAGTTCAGTTCAGTCGGTCGTGCACGTGATGACCAAAACAACGACGCAGCAAACATATTATGATCCGTTCCAGGGATTCTTCGGGGGAAACGGCGTGCAGGTTGTTCCGCGTGAACAGGATGCTTACGGTTCCGGAGTGATCATTACTTCCGACGGATATATCGTCACCAATAATCACGTCGTAGCAGGAGCCGACCAGATCCAGGTGGTGTTGAATGATAAACGTACCTATGATGCGACGGTTGTCGGAACAGATCCGAACACAGATCTCGCCGTGCTCAAGATCGACGAGAAAGATCTTCCTTTCCTCGCTTATGGAAATTCGGATGATGTGGTGGTTGGAGATTGGGTGCTTGCAGTTGGAAATCCATTCAATCTTACTTCTACGGTCACTGCCGGAATCGTGAGTGCGAAGGCGCGAAACATCGATCTTATTTCTTCCAATGGAAGTGGCAGCAATGCAGTGGAATCTTTCATACAGACGGACGCGGCGGTCAATCCGGGAAACAGTGGTGGAGCGTTGGTGAATACTTCGGGCCAATTGGTGGGAATCAATTCTGCGATCGCTTCCAGCACGGGATCATTCGCAGGATATTCTTTCGCGATCCCTGTAAATCTTGTCAAGAAAGTTGTTGCCGATATCATGGAATTCGGAATGGTGGAGCGCGGATATCTTGGTGTGAATATCAAGGACGTTGACGCGACGCTCGCGAAGGATAAGAATCTCGATGTGCTGAAAGGGGTTTATGTAGAGAGTGTGATCGATGGCGGTTCTTCGGCTGATGCCGGAATTGAAGCCGGTGAAGTGATCACAAAAGTTGGCGATGTGGAAGTGGATAATGTTTCTGAATTGCAGGAGCAGATCAATCGTTTCCGTCCGGGAGATAAAGTCGTGTTGACTTATCTCGACGGATCGAAAGAAAAGTCAGCAACTGTTACACTCAAGAACAAGAACAACGAGACTTCGCTGCTCAAGAAGAATGATCTCGCTTCTACGGCGGAATCACTTGGTGCGACCTTTGAAACCGTCGCATCGGAAGACCTGGCGAAACTCAATATCACGAATGGACTCCGCGTGAGCAAACTGGACGCAGGTAAATTGCGCAACGCCGGTATCCGCGAAGGATTCATCATCACTTCGGTGGACAAGAATCCGGTCAGTACGCCGGAAGATCTGAAGAGTGTGCTTGACAACAAAAAGGGCGGCATTCTCATTGAGGGAGTTTATCCGAATGGTTCAAAAGCGTATTACGCTTTCGGAATGTGAGATACCTCGTCGAACGATTCAATCCATTCATCGGGTGCAATTCGGGATTAAGTGAGTGATTTGTGCGACTGGACGTTTTGTTGTAAAAACTTCATGTATATACTTGAATTTGGCGTCATAAGGTCTTAACTTTGTGCCAATAGCCAGTTAATACCAAAATCACCTTTTCTACGTTCTTTATATAAGACCATAAAATTCAAGAAATGAGACAATTAAAAATCACCAAGTCGATCACCAACCGCGAAAGTGCATCGCTTGATAAATACCTGCAGGAGATTGGACGTGAGGAACTTATCACCGCGGAAGAAGAGGTAATTCTTGCCAAAAAAATTCGGGATGGAGATGAGAACGCGCTCGCCAAAATGGTGAAAGCCAATTTGCGTTTCGTTGTATCTGTATCCAAACAATATCAGAACCAGGGACTTAGCCTCCCTGACTTGATCAATGAAGGAAATCTCGGCCTTATCAAGGCGGCTCGCCGTTTCGATGAGACCCGCGGATTCAAATTCATTTCCTACGCTGTATGGTGGATCCGTCAGTCTATTCTCCAGGCTCTGGCAGAACAGTCGCGTATCGTTCGTCTTCCACTCAACCAGGTCGGATCATTGAACAAGATCAACAAAGCTTATTCACGCCTCGAACAGGAATTTGAACGCGAACCAACCGCAGCTGAACTTTCCGTAGTGCTCGAACTTCCGGAAGACAAAGTTGCTGACACGATGCGCGTTTCCGGTCGCCATGTTTCCATGGATGCACCACTTCTCAATGGAGAAGATAATTCACTGCTCGACGTGATCGTGAACCACGATTCTCCGCGTGCCGATCGTTTATTGATGAACGAATCGCTGCAGAAAGAGATCGAACGTTCACTTGCAACATTGACAGAGCGCGAACGTGATGTGATCAAACTTTTCTTCGGGATCGGTTGCCAGCACGGACTTACACTGGAAGAGATCGGTGCGAAATTCGATCTTACCCGTGAGCGTGTGCGCCAGATCAAGGAAAAAGCGATCCGTCGCCTGAGACACAGTAGCCGCAGCAAATTGCTGAAAGCGTATCTCGGTTAATATGAATTGAAAACTCAAAGGAGCCGCAAGGATAGACGACAAAAAAGTCCGAATATCTTTGCGGCTCTGATCATTTGTTACGAACCTGCCAGCGTTTTTTTGGAGGGAGCAAATTACAGATCATACGGATAATGCAAATCATTAAACACACATTCACTTTCACACTCACTTTCACCTTACAATCATGACACTCGAAACGATGGAGCCTCAAAAAGGCAAGGCAAGATCCTACGAAAAAGAACGTAACGACTGGATCAGCAGTGAAAAAGCAGCGATCGAACTCAATGGTTATATCGGAAACCTCTGGTTCGAAAAATCTGTTGAACTCGTCATTTTCCGGAACGTGCTTATTGACCGGAGTACAAGCGAGATCCTGAATCTTCATCAGTACGCGAAGGATATTGTAAAACGACCTATTCACATTGAAGATACCGCAGCGATCGCAGCCGAGATCTCGAAACTTGATCTTGCTCCTTCACGCATCGATATCGGCCGGCTCGGATCGGAATGGACCGAAGAGAAAAGCAAATACAAATCAGTTGCTTCTTTCGTTGGTGATAAACTGAAAGATTTCATCGGCAAAGACAAAGGTTCCATCACGCCGAAAGATGTTGTGCTTTACGGATTCGGACGCATTGGCCGTCTTGCAGCACGCGAACTCATCGCGCAGGCCGGTAAAGGTGATCAGCTTCGCCTGCGTGCGATCGTTACACGTGGAAATTCCAATGAAGAGATCATCAAGCGTGCCGATCTGCTCCGTATGGATTCCGTGCACGGACCATTTCCCGGAACCATCATTGAAGATCTCGACAACAAGGAACTCATCATCAACGGGCATGTTGTTCACATGATCAACGCGAACAATCCGGAAGAAGTCGATTACACGAAGTACGGCATCAAGGACGCTTTGGTGATCGACAACACCGGCGTGTTCCGCGATCGCGAGGGATTGTCGCGTCACCTGAAAGCAAAAGGAGTCGCGAAAGTGTTGCTCACTGCTCCGGGAAAAGGAGATATTCCGAATGTCGTTTATGGTGTGAATCATGAAAGTGTCGCGCCCGATTCCGATAAAGTTTTTTCAGCGGCATCCTGCACCACCAATGCGATCATGCCGGTGCTCTTCGTGATGGAAAAGGAATTCGGTATCCAGAAAGGACATATCGAAACAGTTCACTCGTACACGAACGACCAGAATCTGCTCGATAACTATCACAAGAAATACCGCCGCGGCCGTTCCGCTGCGCTCAACATGGTAATCACCGAAACAGGGGCGGAGAGCGCGTTGAAAAAAGTATTGCCGCAACTTTCCGGGAAATTCACGGCGAATTCTGTCCGTGTCCCTACACCGAACGTTTCGCTGGCGATCCTCAACCTGACGCTGAATAAAGAAGTGACGAAGGAAGACGTGAATGAAATGCTGCGCAGCTATGCGCTTACCGGAAATCTCGTTGAACAGATCCAGTACGCCTTCTCGAACGAACTCGTCAGCTCGGATGTTGTGGGGAATCCCTGTCCAGCGGTTTTCGACAGCAAGGCGACGATCGTTTCACCCGATAAAAGAAGTGCGGTGCTGTATGTGTGGTACGACAATGAATACGGATACACACGCCAGGTTCTCCGCTTCTCAAAATATCTCGCGGAAGTGATCCGGTTGAGATATTATTAGGACCTGTTGCATCATACTGCCCCGGGATCACTGCCCTGAAAAATTTCTAATAAGGCATGCTTTTGGCATGTATCGTTCATGCGGATCACCGGGATATTG
>DATJEX010000149.1:0-22614 GCA_035496135.1 Bacteroidia bacterium | reverse complement strand
GCCTTCGCCTTCCCCACCACTTCTGCCAATTCCTCCACTGTTCGCTCCCTGATATTTTTCACACTCTTGAACTTCGTCAGCAATTTCTGCGCGGTGGAATCGCTGATGCCTTTTATTTCCGTCAATTCTGTTTTGATCGTTCCCTTGCTTCTCTTTTTCCGGTGATGCGTAATTCCGAAACGATGCGCTTCATCGCGTATCTGCTGAATGATCCGAAGCGTTTCTGATTTCTTGTCGAGATACAATGGAACAGGATCATTCGGATAATAAATTTCTTCGAGGCGTTTTGCAATTCCGATCACCGCGACTTTTCCAACAAGGTTCAGTTTCTCCAGCGAATGCATCGCCGCGCTCAGTTGTCCTTTCCCTCCGTCGATCACGATGAGTTGCGGCATTTCAAGATTTTCTTCCAGCACACGTTTGTAACGACGATAGATCACTTCTTCCATCGTTGCGAAATCATCAGGGCCAACAACGGTCTTCACATTAAAGTGGCGATATTCTTTTTTCGCCGGACGTGCATCCTTGAAAACCGTCATCGCCGACACTGCGAAATCTCCCTGTATGTTGGAATTATCAAAACACTCGATGCGTGTGGGTTCTTCCGTCAAACGAAGGTCCTTCATCATCGTGGCGAGAATTCTTTTCTTGTGCCGGTCGGGGTCCACGAGCGATTGCTGGCGTTCGCGGTCTTTGCGGTAATAAGAAACATTCCGCTGCGACAATTGCAGCAACTGGAATTTATCGCCGCGCTGCGGAACAAAGAATTCCACTTCAGGAATATTGATCGACGGGACGAACGGCACCACGATCTCTTTCGCGTTGCTCGAAAAACGGTCGCGCAATTCCACGATCGCCATCTGCAGCAATTCATCATCACTTTCTTCGATCTTCTTTTTCATTTCGATCGTGTGCCCCTGCACAATGGCGCCGTCAATGACTTTGAAAAAATTTACATACGCTGCTTTCTCATCGCTCTGAATGGAATACACATCCACATTCGTGATCGTATTGCTCACCACGGTCGACTTCGCCTGGTAACTCTCGAGCGCATCTATCTTCTCTTTCACCTCCGCCGCTTTTTCAAACTGCAACTCGATCGAATAATCGTTCATCAGTTTTTTCAACTCGCGGATCACCACGCTCACATGTCCTTTGATGATGCTCCGGATATGTTCAATTCCCTCGTTGTAATTTTTCTCGTCCTGCAATCCTTCGCACGGGCCGAGACAATTCCCGATGTGATATTCCAGGCATACTTTGAATTTTTTCGCCGCGATATTCTCTTCGGTGAGTTTCAGGTTACAGTTTCTCAGCGGATACATCTTCTTCACGAAATCCATCACCGCGTACATCACTTTCACATTCGCATACGGGCCGTAATAACTGGAACCATTCTTGATCACTTTGCGCGTATGGAACAATCGGGGAAAACGTTCGTTGGTGATGCAGATCCACGGAAACGTTTTATCATCCTTCAGCATCACGTTGTAGCGTGGCTGATGTTTCTTGATCAGTGAATTCTCGAGCAGCAGCGCGTCGAGTTCCGTATCGACAACGATGTATTTGAGTGAATCTATTTTGCGGACGAGAATTCCGGTCTTCGCGTTGTCGTGCTCTTTGGTGAAATAAGATGAGACGCGTTTGCGCAGGTTGATCGCCTTTCCGACATAGATGAGTTTGCCTGTCGCGTCAAAATACTGGTACACCCCCGGCAATTCAGGAAGCGAGCGGATAACAGGTTGTAATTTTTCGGGAGCCGGCATTTATTACACAAAATTAGGAAGAGTATTTCCCCGATAAACATTCATCTGCTGTAATGTATTTTTTAATTATTGCTTCCATTTTTTATAGCCAAACGTAAATTCTTTGTATACACATCTTTTAGTAGTTTCACCCACCCCAATTTCACTGACAAATGATACGCTTCATCAAAAAGTTCCGGTCTCTGCCGAAAGTACTTTTTGTTTTCCTGCTTTTATTCTGCGCTACCCGGGTTTATTCCGCGACGTGTACGGCCGTATCCGGTATTTATTCCAACACGTCGACTTGGTCTTGCGGCCATGTTCCCCAGAGTGGGGATAATGTTATTATTCCTGCCGGCGTAACGGTTGAGGTAGATATTACCACCGTGTTGCTCAGTAATACTAATTTTTACGTTTTCGGGATACTCAATTTCGACAACGCTGCCAAGATCAAACTCGATTGCAACAGCTCGGTCTGGGTAGAGCCGCCGACCGGAGAACTTACGGGGGGAAACGGTGGAAGTAAAATCGAGTATTGTGGAGATCCGAATGCATGGACCGGAGGGCAAACAACGAACGGCCCATTCACGATAGGGACTTCTCCTTTGCCAATTGAATTACTCTCTTTCACCGGTACGCCGAATAGTGTTGGCATTGAACTGAACTGGTCAACGGCAAGCGAAACGAACAACTCCTTCTTCACCATAGAGCGCACCACCGACGGGACAAACTTTACAATGATCGCCACTGTTTCAGGTTCAGGAACAACAAGCGCACAACACGATTATCTTACAGAAGATTATTCTCCCGTTGCCGGTTTCAATTATTACCGGCTGACGCAAACGGATATCAATGGCCAGAGCGAACAATTCCCTTTGATCGCGGTTGAATATTCTCCCGGGCAGAATTGCGAAATGTTTGTCGTGCCTGACCAGGATGGGAATTATGTTGTTACGATTCCGGGCTGTACCATGTCGAGTGCACCGGCCATGGATGTGATCGACGTTTCGGGAAGAGTGATCGCTACGCTGAAACCTGCGATTGGGCCGAATGACAGTTTCGTTTACACCTTACATCCTGTTGCCGGAATGAATACCGGGATCTATTTTATCCAGGTGGCCACTTCTTCCCAGCTGATCAGGCAGGAATTCATTCTTCGCTGAGAAATTCTCCAATAGATCATTTGCATTTGTGCAAGGTCAATTTCATTGCACGCGCCCTGCGTTCAAACATGTACGCATAGAATTAATTCGTGCGATTTGTAATTAGCATATTCGTACGATCTGTAATTCGCTCCCTGCGCGTGGGCATGTGGGTGGAAAAAAAGAATCCACCGCTGCGAAGACATTTTGGCAAACACTGCAGCGGTGGATTACACCCATGATCTGTCGACCAGATCTAATTTTCCGTCAAGGACACTAACCAGTGACGGATGCACCAACCAAAAAATCAAATTTCATTACCATGAAAGAGTCGCACCTCCGATGCATTTCCCATTCAGCCAGTTCGTGGCGTCATATTGTTTGTTGTCGGCAGTTCCTGTTAAATACCACCAGCCATTTCTTTTGCCGTTTACCAATTGGCCTTCATCAAATGAATTTCCATCCTTTGAATAAAATTTCCATTCGCCGTTTCTCTTCCCTTCGGAATAATAGCCTTCCCATTTAATATTTCCATTCACACGGTGCTTCACCCAATATCCGTCTTTCTTCATGTGGATCCGCTGATTGATGGTATCCGTTCCATTCGCACCATGATCCGCAAACACGAATGTTGAACTGAAGAGGAAAGAGAAAAAAAGAAGGGTTCTCATCTGCATAATACATCCCTTTAGAAACTCGGACATGATACCGGGCGATAATGTGGTTTGGGTTTTTTGCAGGAGAAATGATATCCGAGTGACAACTCATGCGATCCTGCTGTAGAATTCGTGAGTTTGGAGATCGTCACGTCATAACTGTAACCGATCGTTGCCTGGCCCGACTCTATTCCGATCAACACGATGAATGAATCGTTGCCTCGATACCACAATCCGCCGACGATCACATCTTTCTTCGCATACAAACCGAGATTCAATTGATTGAAATCGCCTTGCTTCTGGTAAAGAATGTTCGGCGAAATATAGGATTCAGAATATTTTCCTCCGAGCGGAATGATCGCGCCGGCGTGGCCGGTATATTTTCTTGGAAGAATACTTGTGCCGTCGAGGAAAGATTCGTTCGGTTGCAGAATATGATGAACAGCAACACCCGCATAAAAATTTGTCGAAGAGAAAAGAAGTCCTGCAGCAAGATCGAAATTCCCTCTCGTTGAAACTCCGGGTGCTTCATTCGTGTTATAAATGAATCCGTGAGCAGCATCGATCTGATCGCCGAACGTAAGTTTACTCCAGTCAACGGTTTTCTGCCAATAGCCCACCTGGATCGCAGCACTGATCAAAGTTTTCGGGCCAAGAATGATCTTCGGTGCGTAGATCAAACCAATACCATTTGTAATCAATGTTCCTTTTCCCGCCCGATCGCTCATGAGCATCAGACCGATCCCGCCCTTCACTTTATAGGAAAGCCGGTCGATCGAAGCGCCAACGGTGGAATAGGTGCCGTAAATGCCCGGCCATTCCATGCGGTAATTCATGGTCACGCGCGGACAAATTTTACTTCCTGCCAAAGCAGGGTTGAGGTAAAGTGGATTCGCGTAGAACTGTGTGAACTCCGGATCCTGTGCAAAAAGTTTCTCCGAGAGAAAACTTCCGCCAATTACCAATAGGGAAATTTGTAAGATCTTTTTCATCTGGATGTGTTTTAGTCCGCAGTTGCGGATGTGTTGCCAATAAAAAGACGCTGGAAAAAGAAATGGTTGCCTCTATGGGGTACTAACTACGAACCAAATCCGAAACTACGAACCGCTAAAGACACGAATCGCTTACACTTCCTTCCGTAAGCTTCCGAGGTTCGTAGTTTCGTAAAGTGTTCGCAGTTCGTACCCCATATAGAACGGTGGTAGGTTCGTACCAAAAGAAAATCCCCGGGTCCTAACTCCCGGGGATCTGGCAGACAAATCCTTTTCTGATCAGAAATTGTCTTTGAGCGATAATTTTCAATTGCCCTGGAAATCGAATCCCTGGCGATCCTCGCCTGCCGGCGTTCCATTGGAGGAAGTTGAATCGGCGTTGAAGGTGGTCTTGTTGATAGGGGTGGAATCCTTTTTCAGGTGGATCGTGCGTTCGTGACCATCCACGATGTCGTAGTAGGTCGATGGAACAGAGTCTGTGTGTGAGCTGACGAGCGTAGAATTCTCCTGCGTGTGATAAATGAATCCTTTTCTGCGGTCGATCATATCGCCGAAGTAGAATCCATTGGTATTATCATCCGGTTTTCTGCGGTGGAAAGATCCCTGCGCGGCATTATTCATATTCGCTGCCATCGCATTACCGTTCATTACCGTCGTGCTGTTATTCAGAACGGATGCGTCGTTCTGCACCACATTGGTGGTTGGCATCGTGAATGAAATATTCTGCACCGGTGTGGCCGGTTTATCATTTTTCACCTGCACCACGGGAATATTCGCCGCTGCGGTATTGGTATTCTTGCCATGATTGCTTCCCGTCAATGCATATCCAAGAATGGAAATACTCAGAATTCCGACTGCGATGAGAATGGAATTCAGCGAAACTTTCCACTTGAATGTGAAGCGGGTTGCTTTCGGAAGCTGGTCGAGCGAGCGGCTCATAGCATCCCAGTTGGCTCCCTCGTAAGGTGCCTCGTAGTTGCTCAGCCGTTCGTTTACCGCCCGGAAGAGTTTGTCATCGTGTAAATGTCCGTTCTCCATCAGTTGATTTGGTTAGTTTGTAAAGGTTTTTCTTCATCTGGAAGCGGGCCTTTGCAAGATTCGATTTCGAGGTTCCTTCAGAGATGTTCAGTTGTTCAGCAATTTCTTTATGCGAAAAATTCTCGATCACATAAAGGTTGAACACGGTGCGATAAGCCGGACTCAGTTTCTGAACTGCGCCGAGAATTTCTTCTTCGGACAGTGCATTGACTAAATCCTCTTCATCTGTTTCTTCTGAATGATCCGGGATATCTCCTTCGCGCGCTACGACGGTAGAAACGATCATGTACTCATGCTTGTTTCTTCGCAGATGGTCCACCGCGGTATTTACAATGATCCTGCGCACCCAGCCTTCAAAAGATCCTTTGAAAGCATAATTGCGCAGTGATGTAAATACTTTGATGAAGCCTTCCTGTAACATATCACTGGCCTCATCACGATTCTTGGCGTAACGAAGGGTAACTCCCATCATTTTGCCATAGAATCGCTTGTAGAGTGCCTCCTGACAGGTACGATCCTGTCTGATGCAACCAGCGATTAGTTCGTTGTCCGTCATTGGGCGGTTAGGTGTCCGCTTCATTGTACGACTTAAAGACGCCGAAAGGTTGTGTTAGTTGCCTTGATTTAAAGGAGTTTTCGACGGAATTGCATTTTTTGCGGTTGGTTTGAACGAGGCAAAGGATTCCGGGTCAGAAAAGTGGGAAATTGATAAATGCTTGAAAATTGTGACTTTTTAAGGTCTTTTTATCCGGTTTTCAGCAATTTTGGTGAATAATTTGGCAATTATTGAACTTTTGTGTGAATCGGAGGTTATGCGTGGAACAACTCATTACTAAAAATTCCCACTTTAAAGATTGTAAGGATTGGTGAAAGGAGTCAATAAATGAATGTTGGTATTGCTGCTGTACGAATTACGAAATGGGCGAATTACGAACTACGAAAGCGCGAATAGGGACGAAGTACTCATCTAGCAGATTATGGGAATTTCATGGATAATTAACTCCTGGCGACCGGTGACTGCTTACTGCCTACCGCCTACTGCAGACTTATGCGATGGAAAGTGCGCTGCTAAGAGATCTGTAATTCTTCAATACATTTTCCCGCCGCTTCCTGTTCTGCTCTTTTCTTCGAAGTGTTTTTGTTTCTTCCATACGGCGCGCCGTCGATCGTCACTTCCACCACGTATTGCTTATTCATTCCAGTTCCGATCTCTTCCACCAGCACAAAACGCAATTCCTTTCGGTTCTTCTGCGCCCATTCAATGAGTTTGCTTTTGTAATCGGTATCGGTCGCTTCGATCTCATCAATGTCGATGTGGAACTTCATGATGTTCTGCATGATGAAATGCTGAGTGAAATCGTAGCCTTTGTCGAGATAGATGGCACCGAGCATCGCTTCGAACACATCGCCATTGATGGAATTGCTTTTTCCTGCAAGGCCCGATTCGGCTTCAATGAATTTGTCCACGCCGAATTTCAACGCGAGTTTCCCGAGCATCTGCCGGCTCACAATGCGCGAACGCATCTTGGTGAGAAAGCCTTCGTCCTTGAACGGGAATTTCATGTAGAGATAATCGGCGATCACTGTGCTCAGCACGGCATCTCCCAAAAATTCCAGACGTTCGTAACTTTCTTTATTGATCCCGCCTTTGCTCCTGGAATTGGCAGCCGAAGAATGTGTGAATGCTTTCCGGTAGAGCTGGAGATGGCCTGGAGAGAATCCGAGCAGGTTGCGCAGTTTCGCACGAAGCGCTTTGTCTTCGCGGGAAGAAAAAATATTTCTGAAGATGCTGCTCATCTTTTGCGTTGCAACTTATCCACTTTACGGATATGCTCACGAATAGTTCAAACAAAGGAGAACCAAAAGACGATCAGACCTTTTCAAAAATCTGATCCTGTTTTGAATTCTGTCAAACTATCCGAAGAAAATAATTTGCTATTCGTAAATCTTCCAATCTTCGAATATTGAATCTTCGAATCTTTTAAGCGGGATATTTTTTCACGACCACAGCGGCGTTATGTCCACCGAAGCCAAATGTGTTGCTGATAGCTGCGCGAACGGTTCTGTGCTGCGCTTTTCCGAATGTGAGATTGAAACGGGAATCGATCTCCGGATCGTCGGTGAAGTGATTGATCGTGGGAGGAACGATATCATTCTTCACAGCGAGAATGGTGGCAATGCCTTCGATCGCGCCAGCAGCCCCGAGCAAATGTCCGGTCATGGATTTTGTCGCGCTGATGTTCATCTCGAAAGCCTGTTCACCGAAAATTTTATTGATCGCTTTTAATTCGGCCGTATCACCGAGCGGTGTGGACGTGCCGTGTGTATTGATGTAATCAATGTCTGTTGGCTGCAATCCCGAATCTTCGAGCGCGCTTCTCATAACGAGTGCTGCACCCAATCCTTCCGGATGCGGAGCTGTGATGTGATGTGCATCGGCACTCAATCCTCCACCGACAATTTCGGCGTAGATCTTTGCTCCGCGTGCAAGTGCGTGATCCAGTTCTTCAAGAATGATCGCTCCGCCGCCTTCACCGAGAACGAATCCGTCACGGTCTTTATCATAAGGACGTGAAGCCATTTCCGGTGAATCGTTTCGAGTACTCATGGCCTGGCAGGCGTTGAATCCACCGATCCCCGCTTCACAGATCGCAGCTTCCGATCCGCCTGTCACGATCGCGTTCGCTTTTCCGAGACGGATGTAAGTGAACGCATCGATCATCGCGTTGGTGGAAGAGGCGCAAGCCGAAACGGTCGTGAAATTCGGGCCGTGGAATCCGAAGCGGATCGAGATGTGACCCGAACAGATATCGGCGATCATTTTAGGAATGAAGAAAGGATTGAAACGCGGTGTTCCATCCCCCTTTGCAAAAGCAAAACATTCATCCTGGAACGTCTGCAGTCCGCCAATTCCGGATCCCCAAATGACACCGACACGAGTTTTGTCGATCGTATCACCATTGATACCGGAATCATTCACCGCCTGGACAGCGGAAGCAATTCCATAATGGGAGTACGGATCGAGTTTGCGCGCTTCTTTCCTGTCGAAGTATTCTTCGGGATTGAATCCCTTCACTTCGCAGGCAAACTGTGTTTTGAATTTGGAAGGATCGAAACGGGTGATCCTGGCTGCACCGCTTTTTCCGGCCACCAGGTTATTCCAATAGTCCTGAACAGTATTCCCCAATGGAGTAACTGCACCAAGTCCTGTAACAACAACCCGTTTCAACTGCATGCCGATAAATTTTGATTAGAGAGAATGCGGAAATTATTTCGCGTGCTCCTGGATGTATTTGATCGCTTCGCCGACGGTATTGATCTTTTCGGCTTGATCATCAGGAATGGCAATGTTGAACTCCTTTTCAAATTCCATGATAAGTTCAACAGTGTCGAGCGAATCTGCTCCAAGATCGTTGGTGAAGCTTGCTGCTTCTGTAACTTCTTTCTCGTCAACTCCGAGTTTGTCAACGATAATGGCTTTTACTTTTGCTGAAATGTCAGACATCTGAAAGCGATTTTTTTGGTTAAATGCGATTGCAAAGATAGAGGGATGGGTGTAATAACAAAAAGAATAATCTAATTAATTCATTTGTAGGTTAATACAGAGATTTTCACGCCCGTTTTGCGTGCATTTCACTCCTTCGTGCGTGCATTATTCCGGTTGCGTCTTCATTCCGCTATTGAATTGGAATGAGATCCGTTTCTGATCGCTTTGCTTTCCTGTTCCCGGATATAAACCAGGATAGCCATTGCTATAAAAACAAGTGACGCCATTTTATCGTCTTCCATAAAACTGTTGAAGAAGCCGTGAACGAAATAGGTGGAGAAGCCGAGCAGCGCGCCGATCGCGATCAACCGGTTTTTCTTATCGCGGCAATTCCGGGCAACATTCACTCCGAAAAGAAGTGTACCGAGAAAAAGAAAGCTGTGCAGCATGAATCCGGGAATTCCTTCTTCGGCATAAGCAGAAAGATATTCGGAGTGAGAGTGTCCTTTATTCCCGTAGAACGTACTGGTGTACGTCATGTCTTCCTCTTGCTGATATTGCCAGTAGAGAAATTTGTACGTGCGCGGACCAAAACCAAAGAGCGGCCGTTCGTTTCCCATCCGGATCGCGCATTTCCACCGGTTGATCCGTTCTTTATTCGAAGCATCGGTTTCAATATTCGCGATCGACTTCACGTGTTCTTCCAGGTCGCCGCTGGTACTGATCGCTTTCTTCTCGTCAAGTTTTGCGAGAATGAAATTCCTTTCCAGGTACATTCCGCTTCCGATCACCAGCAACAGCATTGCGAGCTGCCACGCCCTGATCCGCATCCACAATAGTATTCCGAGCACAGCTGCCACCAGCAAACTCAGCCAGGCCGCGCGGGAATACGAGAGAAATTCCGCAATGAAGAGAAAAACAAAAAGCATCACCAGGATAATATTCCATGATCCTGAATTCCTGAAATGTTTTTTTCCGAATACCAAACAGGCGAGCATCGGAAGAACGAAAGCAATGCACGCGCCATAGATCGTATGATCATTGAAAAATGGTTTCGGCATCTGGTAAGCGGTCTGGTGTGAAAAACCGAAATGCGCATGAAAGATCATTCCCCTGATCACCGGCAGCAGAAGTCCGAAAGCGTAGAACAGGAATAATTGTTCCGGTTTTCCGGTGTGACGAATCCATTGCAATCCGAGAAAAAAGAAGAAGAGCGCGTAGCAGGAGCGGATGAGTGTGTACTTGAACGAAACGATCCCGATCTGGCTCGCCATCGAAGTCATGAGCAACCAGCAGACCTCGAGAAAAATAAGAATGGATATTGGTGATGCGAAAAGGTCTTTTCCCAATGATAGACTTCCTGATCTTGAGCACAGGAAAAGAATGAGGAGTAAACCGATCAGCGGTTCGGTTGGAAACTGCAATTCCGATCCGGAAAAAACAGAAATGCCGATCGACAGCAGAACAATGAAAACAACGAGTGAAAATAATCGCTGTTTATCGTGAATGTAAAACGCTGCGATGAGAAAAATCGCGGCAATTGAAAAAACAGAAATGGCCGGAACTGTGTGATCGTTCGCGTAAAAGCAAACAGACAAAACAGAAAGCAGTATGCACAGGATCGCGGCCCCTTTCTCAAATCGTATGGAGCGGATCATCTGCATGGATCACAGCGACGGAAAAATATTTTTGACCGCGTACCTGAAGTACAGCACCGCCATCATGAAGAATAACGAGCCGAAGAACGCCATGCCCGCGAGGAAAGTCCGTTTCGGAAACACCGGTTCATACACCGGGTAGCCGTTATCGATGATGTAAAAACGTGACACCGGTTGCGCATTCACATCCCTTGCATTCTCATATTTCAGCTGGATGTCATTCAGCCGGTTATTCCCATTGATGAATTGCTGCGTCAGAACTTCGAGATCCGGGTCATTGCTTTTCATATTTCCATCGGCGATGAAGGTATTCGAAAGCAACGGATAATTGGTGGAAGTGCTTTTCCGCAATGTTGTGATCTTATTTTCGAGACTGTCCTGTTCCGCTTTTTTGGAATCGTATTGCGCTTTGTAGATCTGCTCAGCAAGGCCCGTGTTGGTCTTGTACATGCGTTCGCGCACGCGTTCTGTACAACGCATCACATAATCCGCGATGCGCGCAGAGAGTTGCGGATCTTTTGTCTCGGCCTGGATGACCACCGCCATGATGTTCGTACGCGATGCCACGATCCTCAAGCGATAAATATTGTCAAGTTGCTGCGGCCAGTCTTTTTGTGTGGTGTCAATTCCGAAATAGGAAACGAGTCCGAATTTTTTCACGACCGAATCCTTTACCTGTTCCGAACCGATGATCTCCAGCACACGGTCCGCTTCCACGTCGTATCCGATCTGGTTATTTTCCATCACCTTGTCGATGGACACATCAGAAGGAACAAAGAACATGGCTCTGCC
Source organism: Bacteroidia bacterium (assembly GCA_035496135.1). Taxonomy (GTDB): domain Bacteria; phylum Bacteroidota; class Bacteroidia; order Palsa-965; family Palsa-965. Next base: position 11,104 of record DATJEX010000149.1, on the reverse strand, counting down.
CAAGTAACGTTTCGGAATGAAGAAAGCGGAAACGAAAGCGATGAGCGTGCAGGTGATCACGACGGTGCTGATCATTTTCCATTTTCCGAAGTAGAACTTCAGCAATGTGTTTCCATTACCATGCGTTTCGAAAGCATTCATTTTTTCGGCCATTTCTGATATCAGCGAAGATAATCCTTCTCTACTTCCCCTTCGCGGCCTGCGTGACGACAGGATCCGGACTTTTGTTCAAATCTATTCTAAGGGAACGGAATGGATTCGTTCAGGGAAATTAATTTTGTGATTCATCTGTATTCCTATGCCTGCCACATATTCTCCTTTGATCAAACACTGGTCACTCGAACAGAAAACCACTTTTCTCAATCATGGTTCGTTCGGAGCGACACCAACTGCCGTGCTGGAAGAACAACGCCGGTCGCGCGACCAGATGGAAGCGCAGCCCGTGCGATTCTTCATCCGAGAATTCGAACCGCTGTGGGATGATGCGCGGAAAACAACAGCGGAATTTCTCGGCACAGAAGCGGGAAATCTTGTTTTTGTCACGAATACCACGATGGGTGTGAATGCTGTTTTTCATTCGCTCGAATTCAATGAAGGCGATGAGATCCTCACGCACGATCATGCGTATGGCGCGTGCCTGAATACATTGAATTATTATTCGGCGAAGAAAAAATTCAACGTATGCGTCGCGAATATTCCTTTCCCGATAAAAAATGAAGATGAAATTCTTGAGTCACTGCTGAAAGGCGTGACGCCGAAAACAAAAATGCTTTTTATCGATCACATCACTTCAGCAAGCGGAATTATTTTCCCGGTGAAAAAGATCGCGTCTGCGTTCCGCGCCAAAGGAATTTCCGTTTTCGTAGATGGCGCACACGCCCCGGGAATGATCGATCTGAACATTGATGAACTGGATGTGGATTATTATGTAGGCAATGCGCACAAATGGATCTGTTCACCAAAAGGTTCTGCCATGCTCTATGTTCATCCCTCGCGGCAGAAAGAAATCGTTCCCCTGCAGATCAGCCACAATTACGACCGCACAAATGAGTGGGCGAAACAATTCTTCTGGCCCGGAACTGCTGATTACTCGGCCTATCTTGCCGTACCGGAAGCGATCCGGTTCATGGGAACATTATTCCCCGGCGGATGGAATGAATTGAGAAAGAACAATCGCGAGTTGACTTTGCGCGGAAGAAAAATGATCGCCGATGCGCTCGGGACGGAACTTCCTGCTCCTGACAATATGATCGGTCACCTGGCGAATATTCTTATTGGGAAAACAGAGCTCCCGGAATATGGTTTCAACAATATTCACCCGATCCAGGAAAAACTTTTTTCGGAATACAACATTGAAGTACCGATCTTCATTTTCAAGCGCAGTGATCCGAAAGCGTGGGTAAGGATCGCGTGCCAGTGTTACAATGATATTTCGCAGTATGAGTATCTCGCGCAGGCCCTGAAGGAAATTGTTGCTTAGTTGCTTGGTTGCTTGGTTGCTTGTGAAAAAATATCCGTGATCCGAAGAACAAACACAAGAAACAATACAACATAAGCAACTAAATTCGCACTGTGAAACGCATCGCTATTTTCGCATCAGGATCGGGGACCAACGCGCAGAAACTCATTGAGCATTTCGAAACGCATCGCGACGCGCAGGTGACGCTTGTCGTGTGCAACAACCCGCAGGCGCGCGTGATGGGGATCGCAAAGGAACACGGCGTGGAAACACTGCTCATCGACAAAGAACATTTTTTTTCAGCGCAGTCGATCGTGGATGAACTGAAAGTGCGCGGGATCGATCTCATTGTTCTCGCAGGATTTCTCTGGCTTATTCCGCTTCCGGTCATCAAAGCTTACCACGAGAAGATCATCAACATTCATCCGGCGCTGCTGCCGAAGTTCGGTGGGAAGGGGATGTATGGAAAAAAAGTGCACGAAGCGGTCCTCACTGCCGGTGAAAAAGAAAGCGGCATCACCATTCATTACGTGAACGAAAAATTTGATGAGGGAAAACACATCGCGCAGTTCCGTTGTCCCGTTCTTCCGGGCGACACGCTGCAATCATTGGCCGGGCGTGTGCAGAAACTCGAGCACGATCATTTTGCGGAAGTGGTGGAGAAAATAATTTCCTGATCATTTTTTCATAATAATTCCCTTGCTTCTTTCTATCGCTCATTTCTTCTCTTCTGATCCAGACCAATTCATTGTGCATTTCGGTTATGCAGGAATTTTTTTATTCTTCATCACTATCGATCAGTTCACGCCATTGCCGGAAGAAATCACACTTCTTTCGCTCGGGTATCTTTGTTCAGCCGGAATTTTCAATCCATTCCTTGCGGGAATCGCATCGCTTGCCGGATTCATCACCGTTGACGTGATCTATTATTTTCTATCCAGGTCGGGAAGTGGATTCATCAAACGCATTACTGGAAAAACCAGGAACAGGTTCGCCGAACGTTATGGAGAGCGGTTGAAAGATCATTTTGCAAAAACACTTCTTATTCTATGCTTCATTCCGAGGATGCGGATGTTCGGTCCGGTATTTTCCGGAATGATGAAGCTGCCCTTCCGGAAATTCCTGCTCTTCGATATGATCGGGTTAGTTCTTTTCACCGCCATCTATCTCAGTATCGGAATTGTATTTCACCGCAGCCTTCACGCTGTTTTTGCAGAAGTGGAAACAACACAACATATCATTTTCTTCTCCGCCATGCTGGTTGGTGCGATCGTAGTGATCTTCTTTTTCCGAAAAGGCAAATAGTTTTTTTAGTCCTTCTTTCCAAAAACGTATTTCACACCGGTCTCGAAGGAAGAACCGAATGAATTGTTGATATAAGCCGGCTCGTAACTGCTGATGATATGCAATCGTCCGTCCTTGCGGGAAAATCCGAATGTAAATCCATACGGATTAACATAGCGCGGCATTCCGGTGTTACTGTCTTTCCAGCGATCGAGCACGCAGAAAAATCCTGCGTACAAAAATCTCCATCGCGCTTCTATTCTACCTTCACCATGTCCGGTAGAACCGGTTTGACGATAATCGGCTGCATAGGAAATGGTGAGATGCTTTCCGCGTTCAATTCTTCCGCCCAACATTGCGTAATAGGTTCTGTATTGTGTGTTGATATCAAAATCAATACCGGTGGGGCCTTTTACTGTTGCACTGGGTTCCGTCAGATGACGTGCGCTGAGGCTGAAGAAAAATGAAGTGCCGCGTGTGACCATCAGACCAAAATCAATATCAGGAATGATCGTTCCCTTCTGAATTCCGGTCGGAAGAATAGGGTCGGGAGCCGTTGTTACCGCCGAGCCGAAATCAAAACTGACAAAACCGAAATTGGCCCTTGCCCCGATCCCGAGATCCGTTTTTTCTCCAAGAGCGAATTGCGCATCGTATTTCAATCCGATCCAATTTGCTTTCTGCAATCCGATCTGGTCGTACAGATAGGAAACATCGGCGCCACCGTGCAGCTTATCGAATCGCCCGCCATAAGTGGCGGAAAATGTGATCGGCTCTCCGCTCGAGAAATTCATGAACTGGTCGCGGAAATTCAGGAGCAGCGAACGCTTATCGAAATCTTCAATGCCATTGAACGCTGGATTGAATGTGCGTAACATATTTTCCATCTGTCGGAAGTAAGGATCCTCCTGTGCGGAAAGAAAATTCAAACTGAGAAAACAAAAAGCGAGCAGGGTTTTGCGCATGATGCAGGGGGTTGATCACGCAAGATACAAATGAGTGGAAAATGAATAAAAAGAAAAGCGCCCTTATCTGTCAATTCCCATCCAGGCAATGCAGCACGCCGCGATCATTCTTGTTGAGCAGGCGGTCGATCACCACTTCAAGACATTTCTGCGGTTCATTCTTCATCTGCACCAGTGAAACAAGATCATACTCATTCGCGAGCTGATCGGCGAACTGATCCGTGATACAATTGCAATTCGCGAATGTGCTGTCGAACGTTACGCCGAATGAGTCAGCATGATTCTTCCGGATGAAATCGGAGGTGATGGTGGAAACGATCTTTTCATTTCCCGAGAAGATCGCTTTTGCGGCGATCTCTCTTTCATTGAGGCTTCCTTCACACTTCGAAGCCTGCAGTAAAGCAGCAGCAATCATACAACAGGTAAAGACAGATCGTACTTTCATGAGGAGAATCGGGGGGTAATTTTCCTGGTGATGCTCTGTCTTTAATTCGCCTGGAGCAATTCGCACTGTTTCATGAAACGATTATAAGCACGTTCACGGAGCTGGGCCAATCTTTTCAATTCATCATTGGAGCTTCCGGCGAGTTCCCCGGCCGGGATGCTGATGCGATGACTATTCATTTTGTTCTTCCGGAATTCAAACCAGTTGTCGTACGCGCGGAAGTAGCTGTACATCGGATCGAGAAGCGGGCTTTCGGAATCCTTTATTTCGCAATAGAGTTCATGATTCGTCTTGCGCTCTTTATTCTTCACTCGCAGAGTAGTGGCAATTCTGAAGATGACCGCGCGGTATGCGAGATACTTCTGTTGCTCGGTTACGAATAAATTATGCATGTGAGTATTGTCCGAATGGAAAAAACAGTTATACCCGTTTTCTGGAAGTGCGGCTAAACTATTCCCTTCCGGCACTCACCAAAAGTATCGGCGTTGGCCAGGCTGTACAAGAGTAAAAACACCTGTTTTTCCCACCCCGTAAAAACACCTGTTTTGGTAGGTAAAAACACCTGTTTTTCGGGAATAAAAAAGCATTAGAATTTTGATTTCCAGGGAAATGTAAAATCAGGAACCGCCAAAAATCCGGGCTGTAAAAAAAGTTGTGGTTACATTTAGAAAAACTAATGTCTAACTCTTAATTCTTTACAAACTATGTTTACAGGAGACGAAAGCTCAACCATCACCATCACTGATGCGACCAACTGGACAGCGAATTTCCGCAACGCTAATCCCGGCCAGATCAAAGCACATTTCTTCGGAAAGAACAAACTCCTTACCATCCTGAATCAAACCGGATGTCTCGGTATCCGTTTCTATAACGGGATCGATGACCAGGGAGTGAGAGTGCTCATAGCGGTAGGAGCGACCAGTTCCGAGAATGACCAGTACAAACAGACTATTCTTGACCGAGCGATCGCATGTCCAAACAATTGCGATACCGGTGGCAGTCCGCTGAATGCATAATGGATCTGGTATGGAAGATTATGGAGGCGGGTAAGTCCGCCTTCTTTATTTTTACAGAATTCTGAATTGAGATTGATAACAACACAGAAAATATTACATGACCTAGGAACAGTGGCTTCTGCCATTGTGATCGTTCCGTTCACGGTCGGCTTGATACGTATCCGCTCGCTTAGTCTGAAAGAAAAGACGCTCCTCCTGCTTAGTTTTTTCGCACTCATCACCGAATCGATCGCCCTGTACCTTCGTTCCTTGCACACCAACAATCTGATTTATTATCATATCTATACCACTACCGAGTTCTGCCTGCTCAGTATTTACTTTTTTCTTTTGATCTCTGCCAGAATTCCAAGATCAATGATCCTGGCGATCTTACTTCCTTTTCTCATCCTCGCTTATTTCGACACTCCTTCGGTAAAACTTAATACAATCGACAACCTTACCACCACATTCGAAGGGATCGCAGTCATCATTTACTGCATCGGGTACTTTTATTCCCTGATGTTGAATCCGGTTTTTGACCGCCTCCTTAACGCCCCTTCCTTCTGGTTCGTCACTTCCTTTCTCATTTATTTTTCCGGAACCTTATTCCTGTTCATCTTCGATACTTATATGAAACAGATCCCTCCGGCTACCGCGCACCTCTTGTGGGGCATCAATTCAGGATTAGTTATCCTGTTCAATATTCTCTTCGCGGTCGGATTCTGGAAAACAAAAATGAAATGAGTGTAACGACACTGATTGTTCTTGGTTGTTTAGGCATGCTGATCCTTGCCGTATCACTCGTGCTGTTCGTTTCGCTCTACCAGAAAAAAGTGCTGCAGCAGAAAAGCGATCTGCAGGCGGCCGAAAATAAATTCCAGAAAGACCTGCTCCACGCCACGATCCAGGTGGAAGAAGCCGAACGCGATAAGATCGCCAGGAACATTCATGATGACGTGGGAACATCGCTCAACGTGATCCGTCTTCACCTGACCAAACTTTCCAGGAATTCCGGCGACAAAACACTTTCTGAAAATCTCGTGAAAGAAAGCATGGGGCTGCTGGATGAGTCGATCGAGAATGTGCGGGGCATCGCGCGCGACCTGATGCCGCCCACGCTCGTCAAACTCGGTTTTGAAAAAGGCGTAACGGAATTATTCCGCAAGATCAATTCTTCGGGACAGATCGATGTGCGTCATTCTTTTCAATTCAATGAAAAACGATTCAACACACAAACGGAATTGCATCTTTACCGCATCATGCAGGAAATGCTCAACAACATCATCAAACATTCACAGGCGAAGATCATCAACATAGACGGCGCAATGGATTCCGGATCGGGCCGGATCAGTTTGTGGTACGAAGGAAACGGTTTGACGAAAGAGCGCGTCGCCGAATTGATGAAGCATGGCAAAGGCGTTGGTTTGAAGAGTATGCAGAGCCGTGCTCAACTCATCGGTGCCACGATCGGTTACCGGATGGAAAAGAATCAAGCAGTCATTGAAATAAATATTCCACTGAACCATGAGCCAGTCGTATAAGATCGCGGTCGTAGACGACCAACAGTTATTCCGGAAAGGCCTCATCTCCCTTTTCCAGGAATTCGAAGAACTGAATGTAGTGATCGAAGCATCGAATGGAAAAGAATTCCTTGACAAGCTGAAGTGCAAGGATCCGGATGTCGTGTTTCTTGATCTCGAGATGCCGGTGATGAGCGGGATCGAAACGACCGAAGTGCTGAAGAGTAAATTCCCGGAACTGAAGATCATCATTCTCACCATGCACAACGATGAAGAGATCATCCTGCACCTGATCGAAAAAGGCGCGCACGGATTTCTGCTGAAAGATGAACCGATCGAAAATCTTGTGGACGCAGTTTACTCCGTCATGGAAACGGGTTATTCCTTCAACGACCGTGTATCGAACGCCATGATCCGCAGCCTGGTGAAATCGAAGAAGATCACGCCGAAATTCAGCGATGGAAAACTTTCGGACCGTGAGATCGAGATCGTGAAACTCATCTGCAAAGAATATTCGAACCGCGAGATCGCCGAAAAATTATCACTCAGCGTGCGGACCGTAGACGGCCATCGCGACAACATCATGTCGAAGATCAAAGCGAAAAATGTAGTGGGGGTCGTGATGTACGCAGTGAAGAACAACCTCCTCGATTGAAGAGGATCGTTACGTATTTTATATTCTTTACGTTACCGTTTTCCGTTCTTGTCCAGCTTCTTCTTATCCACCAGCACGTCATTATCCCAGATACCTTCTGATTTTTTTCCGTCGGCGTACGTGTATGTTCCCTGCCCGTTCTTCTTATCATCTTTCCATTCGCCCGCATATTCATCGCCGTTGAAATAATACATCGTGCCCATTCCGTTGTATTTATTGTGCGCGAATCCTCCGACATATTTCGCTCCATCTGCAAAAATATACGTGCCCTGTCCTGTGCGTTCTCCATTCACCCAATCGCCAACATACAGATCTCCATTCGGAAAATTCATGGTGCCGGTTCCCTGGCGTTCATTCTTCACAAACGCGCCAACGTATTTTGAACTGTCGGCAAAATAATATGTTCCCTGTCCGTCGGGATCGCCGTTCTTCCATTGTCCTTCGTATTTATCTCCACCGGCATAATACATGACACCGTATCCGTTCTTCTCTCCCGCTTTCCATTCTCCCTCGTACTTCGCGCCATCCGCAAAATACATGGTGCCGTGTCCGACCCTTTGATTGTTCAGGAATTGCCCGACATATCTTCCACTGTCGGCGAACGTGTACGTTCCGTTTCCTTCCGGATCTCCGTCCGACCAGTCGCCCGTGTAACGATCACCATTCACGTAATACATGGTTCCTGTTCCCGAACGGATATTGTTTTTGAAATGCCCGATATATTTTGCTCCGTCTGCGAAAGTGTACACACCTTGTCCGTCCGGTTCATCATTGGCCCACTGTCCTTCATACGTATCACCATTCGCGAACTTCATCTTTCCGTAACCGCTGAGTGAACCATCCACGAAATTTCCGTTGTACACATTTCCGCTCACGTACGTGTACGTTCCGTTTCCGTTGAACTGGCTATTGGTGAAATGTCCGTGATATTTCGCACCGTCGGCAAAAACATACGTGCCGGTGCCGCTGGTGCAGTTTCCATCAATGCATTTCTGGCTGAGAAGCGGTGTTGTGATGGAAAGAAGAATGAAGAGAAGGAGGATGTTTTTCATTGATAACATGGTGAGCTGAAAAATTTGTCCGTTTGAATTTATGAAAAGAGAGAACACCAACGGATATTCTCTCTTCAAAAATTGGTGGGCCCACTTGGGATCGAACCAAGCACCCACAGATTATGAGTCTGTTGCTCTAACCGACTGAGCTATGGGCCCCGAAATATATTTCCTCATTCAATTTATGGTCTGTTACTCTAACCTCCCGATAGCTATCGGGATGAGCTATGGGCCCGATTGAGGATTGCAAAGATAAAAATTAGGAACCACCCGTCTCAGGAAATCCGCACTCCTAAAATCAAAACATCGTGCACCTGTTCGACTACGCTCAGGATGGACTCTTTCAAATTTCAGTGTGATTTTTGAAGAAATTTTCTAAATGATCCGCACTCCGAGGATCAATACATCGTCCACCTGCTCCAGCTCTCCTTTCCATTCTTCGAACTGGTGTTTCAGTTTTTCCTGCTGTTCTTTCATTGGTAACTGCGCGATATCGAGAAGGAATTTGCGGAGATTCGCTTCTTTGAATTTTTTTCCCTGCGCTCCGCCGAACTGATCGGAGAATCCGTCGGTGTAGAAATAAACCACATCGCCTTTCTGCACTTTCATGGTGCGCAGCGTAAAATTCTCTTCTTTTTCTCCTTTGCCAACGGGCATTTTATCCGCGCCCTGTTGCAGCACTTCATTCCCGCGAATGATGAGCGGAGCGTTGTGTGCTGCGGCGTAACGGATCTCGTCGCTACCGGCAACGAACTCGGCAAGGATCGCATCCATTCCATCCTTAGCGCCTTCCTGCGAAATATTCCGGATGAGGCGTTCACGCACGTGATCGAAAACTTTACTCGGTTCCGTGATCTGCTTTTCATTGATCGCTTCATTCAGGAATGAAATATTCAACAGCGACATGAAAGCGCCGGGGACTCCATGACCGGTAGAATCACAAACCGCCAGGTAGAAACTTTCTTTTTCCGAATTCCGTCCTCCGGGTTCCGTCCTCCGCGTCGCCCAATAGAAATCGCCACTCACCACATCTTTCGGTTGGAAGAAAATGCAGTAATCCTTCAACTGCTGTTTCAGTAATTCTTCATGCGCGAGTAAGGCGTACTGAATTCGTTGTGCGTAATTGATGCTGTCTTTGATGTCCTTGTGCGCCGCTGTCACTTTTTCTTTTTCCTGCTGCAGCTCAAACGTGCGTTCACTCACTTTCGTCTCGAGGATTTCTTTTTCCTTACGGAGGATCCTTTCTCTTCTGCGGATGAATAACCAGATGGAAAGAATAAGTGTGAGGCCACACAATGTGTAAAACCATTTTGTTCTCCAGAACGGAGGAGAAATGGTAATGTGGATCACCGCTTCTTTTCCTCCCCAGTATCCGTCGTTGTTCGACGCCATGACGTGAAAAGTGTATTCGCCCGGATCGAGATTCGTGTACGTCACAAAACGGCGATCACCGGCATCTACCCATTCCGCGTCGAATCCCTCCATCATGTATTTGTAATGATTGCGCTTCGGATTGGTGAATTCAAGCCCGGCAAAATCGAAGGAGAAAAAATAATCGCGATACGTAAGCGAAATATCTTTCGTGTAAAGGATATCACTGTCGAGCGGATACGATCTGTTGAGAACCGTGAATGCCGTGATCACAGCAGGCGCAGGTGTAAGATTCGGGAGAATATCTTTCGGGAAAAACCCGTTGAATCCTTTCACGCCACCGAACCATAATTTTCCATCCGGTGTTCGCGCATTTGAAGATTGATTGAATTCATATCCCTGCAATCCATCTTCCGGTGTGAACGATCGTACACTTTTCGAGATCGGATCGAACCGGCAGAGTCCACGGTCACAACTCAACCACAATTCATCATGCGTTCCGGGAACGATCCCGTTGATCACGTTGTTCGGTAAACTGTCCTTCTCTGTAAAATAAGTAACGGAACTATTCTTCACATAGATCAAACCGGAACCATTCGTCCCGATCCATACACCGCCGAATTTATCCTGGTACAATGCCGAGATACTGATCGCGGTTGTGTTCTTCCAGATACGCGTGAATGTTTTTGTCTTCATGTTGAAGCGCATCACATCGCCGGTAAGAAATCCGATCAGCAATTCATCATCGCCTGCATTCGCGATACTGTAAACGCCGAACGTGAGTGAATCCTTCTCCTCGAGTGGAAATGAAATGAACCCGTTGATGGAAGGATCGAATAGCTGCAATGCGGCATGGCCCGCTCCCACCCACACTCTTCCCGAATGATCAACATTCACACAATTGATGATCTCATCACCGATCGCGTGCGGATCAGCATGATTTTTCGGATAATGCGTGAATTTTTTCTGCGCCGTGTCGTACCGGTAAATTCCATTTCCCGCTGTTCCCATCCAGATATTTCCGTTGCCGTCTTTACACAATGTTTGAATATCGGCGTTCGACGGCGGGCCTTCCGGATCGTAGGGGTGCATGTGCGGACGCCAGAATGTTTTTGTCAACGGATCATAATGCGCAGGGCCCGCAGCTGTTCCCAGCCACAATCCTTTTCCTCCATCGCTGCACATCGACCACACGGTCGCTGCAGGAAGTGAATTCGTGTCTTTCGAATCGAAACGGATCAACTCAAAGCGATCGAGCCGTTCATCAAGCACATTCACTCCCCCTCTCCACGTTCCGGTCCACACCTGTCCTGAACGATCCTGCATCACACACCACACACTTTTATCATTCAGTGCGA
>DATJEX010000148.1:0-14222 GCA_035496135.1 Bacteroidia bacterium | reverse complement strand
AGATATTCGAAGTGTTCGCGGTGGCGAATATCGTTGGCGGAACGATCGTCATTCCTCACACGAGAAGGGCAGTAGAGTATTGGGAGGAATTGGGGAAGTAAATTTGAGGAAGGAAGTGAATGGAGGGTAGATTACAGATTTTCTACGGAGAATACAGATTACAAATGTAAACGGATAGGCAGATCTGCGTTTTTAACTCCGTAAATCTGTCTCAATCCGTAATCTGTATTCTCCGTATAAAATCTGTAATCCTTCCCCCTGAAGCGAAATCCGCTCCAGAATTGTTACATTCGTATTGCCGGTTTTTGGACTATGGGAATACGTCATTCAGCCCTGAGCTTATTGTTTTTTTTCATCTCGGTTTCTCTTGTCGCACAAACGACGATCGTGACGGGAAAAGTGTACAATACTGGGACGAATGAAGTGATGCCGTTCGTGAACGTGGTGGTGAAAGGCGGTACGACCGGAACAACAACAGATCTTGACGGAACATTCACGCTCACGATCGACGGAAAAGTCGATTCGATCATGGCGGTTTATGTGGGATTCAAAAATTCTGTGGTCGCTGTCAAGCAGGGACAATCGCAGGTTGTGAATATCCCGATGACCCCGAATTCAATTGAGCGTGATGAAGTGGTCATCCTTCCGGGAGAAAATCCTGCGGTCACTATTCTCAAGCAGGTGTGGGCGCACGAATCGACAAACGATAAAGAAAAGCTCGAGAGTTACCAATACGAAGTGTATAACAAACTCGAGTTCGATCTCAATAATATTTCGCCGGAATTCCAGAAGAGCAAAGTGATGAAGCCGGTGAAATTCATCTTCGATAATATCGACACCACCAACCCGAGCGAAAAACCGCATCTCCCGCTTTTCTTCAGCGAATCGGTTTCCGATTTTTATTACCGCAAGAATCCGCGTTCAACGAAGGAAGTGATCAAAGGCTCGAAGGTGAGCGGACTCGAAGACAAAAGTGTCGCGCAGTTCACCGGCGATATGTACCAGAATGTGAATATTTACGACAACGACATTCTTGTTTTCGGAAAATCTTTTGTGAGCCCGATCTCGCATGCAGGACAGGCGTCGTATCGGTACTATCTCGTCGACAGTATGACGATCGATGGACATTGGTGTCACCAGATCCAGTTCAAGCCCAAACGAAAACAGGAGCTGACCTTCTACGGCAATATGTGGATCACCGATACTTCATTCGCCGTGAAGCGGATCGAAATGAATATCGCCGACGATGCGAATATCAATTACGTGAATTCATTTTACGTCATCCAGGAATTCACCGACATCGACAGTTGCTGGCTCATGTCGAAAGAACGGGTGATCGGAGATTTTGTGATGGCCGATAAACGCATGGGATTCTACGGAAGAAAAACAACGGATTACAATCAATTCGTGGTGAACAAACCGCAGGAGAAGGATTTTTACGCTGGCAATCTTGTCGTGGAGCAGGGAGCGGAGAGCAGGAATGATTCCTTCTGGGTGGCGATGCGTCACGATTCGCTGAACAAAGCAGAGCAGGGAATTTATGACATGGTGGACTCTGTTCAGTCGCTGAACATTTACAAAACGTGGCAGGATGTTGTGCTCACCGCTTACACCGGGTATAAAATTCTCGGCCCGTGGGAATACGGACCCTGGTACAAGACATTAAGTTTTAACCCGATCGAAGGCCCTCGCATACGTGTGGGCGGGCGAACGAGTAATGCGCTCAGTCGCTGGTGGGAGGCCAGCGGATACCTGGCGTACGGTGTGAAGGATCAGAAATTCAAATATAATATCGCGTTCAAATCATTCATTACAAAAGATCCGCGTCAACTCATTGGCGCATCGTACAAGAATGACCTGGAGATCCTCGGCTTGAGTAACAATCAATTCACGAGTGATAATATCGCCGCGACTTTATTCCGGCGAACGCCATTCACGAATTTCACGCATGTGGAGCAATATGAATTGTGGTACGAGCGCGATTGGTTCACCGGTTTGACCACGCGTCTTTCTGTTGTGAATCGAAGCATGCTGCCGCTCGACAGTTTCTATGTTCACCCGGTTGGTGCGAATGCGTGGGAAGAAATACCGATGATCACCACGAGCGAAGTGCGGCTGAATGTGCGTTTCGCTTATCATGACAAATATGTGTCGAGTGTGTTCTCGCGCGTGAGTGTGGGAACAAAATGGCCGGTGATACAGGTGAATTATGTAGAAGGATTCCGGGGCGTGTGGAAGAGCAATTACCAGTATCGACGCGTGAGTATCAATATCGATGATCGATTGCGTTTCGGTATTGTCGGTTACACCAACTACATCATTGAAGCGGGAAAAACATGGGGCGTTGTTCCGTTCCCATTGCTCATCATGCATCCTGGAAATGAAACGTATGTGATGGACTGGTCGGCGTTCAACATGATGAATTATTTTGAATTCGCCAGCGATCAGTATGCGCAGATCACGATCCTTCATCACTTCGACGGATTTTTCCTGAATCATATTCCGCTGATGCGAAAGCTGAAATGGAGGGAGATCCTAACGTACAAATGTCTTTTCGGAAGCGTGACAGACAAGAACTGGAATGAGCTTGTTGTGCCGACGACACTTTACAAACTTGATCGTGGTCCGTACATGGAAGTAGGAGCAGGTCTCGAGAATATTTTCAAATTCTTCCGTGTCGATGTATTCTGGAGAACTTCCTATCTCGATAATATCACCTCAACGGGACAGAAAGTGAAACCGGTCGGGGTGAGGTTTTCGCTGCAGGTTATCTTCTGATCAAGGGAACGAATTTCGAATCTGCACGAATATTCGAATTCATATCAATGATTGGTTTTTTTTGGGAAACAAGAGGACATCTCTCACTGGGCTTATTAGTATATTCGCATAGATTCGAAATTCGTTCCCTTCATGATCCTCGGTGCAGAAAATATTTTCAAGAAATACAAAAAACGTACGGTCGTCGACGGCGTGTCGGTGAATGTGAAGCAGGGCGAGATCGTGGGACTGCTCGGGCCGAATGGTGCGGGAAAAACAACTTCATTCTACATGATCGTCGGGATGATCAAACCGAACGGCGGAAAAATTTACATCGACGATAAAGACATCACAGACGAACCCATGTACAAGCGCGCGCAACAGGGGATCGGTTATCTCGCGCAGGAAGCATCCATCTTCAGGAAACTTTCGGTAGAGGATAATATCAAAGCTGTGCTCGAGATGACGAAACTTTCGAAGCAGGAGCAGGCGGATAAACTCGAACAGTTGCTGAATGAATTCGGATTGCAGCACATTCGCGGTAATCTCGGCGATTCATTATCCGGCGGAGAAAGACGCCGTACCGAAATTGCGCGTTGTCTCGCCACCAGTCCGAATTTCATCCTGCTCGATGAACCTTTCGCCGGTGTCGATCCGATCGCCGTGGAAGATATTCAGTCGGTCGTGTCGAGCCTCAAGAAAAAAAATATCGGTATTCTCATCACCGATCACAACGTGCACGAAACACTTTCCATTACCGATCGCGCCTATTTATTGTTCGAAGGAAAAATTCTGAAAGCAGGAACAGCAGAAGAACTGGCAGCGGATGAACAGGTGAGAAGAGTTTATCTCGGGAAGAATTTTGAGTTGAGGAAGCCGGCGTAGGGAAGGATTACAGATCGAAACGGATTTACAGAGACATTTTATAGCCCAGCTTCTTGATTAAATTGCTGGTTTCACCGAATCACTCTTCGGTTTCACTTTCCGCTCCTCGTATTTTTTCAAACCTTCTTTCAGATAATCGGCGTACGTGTTCACGTCGGGTGTGTACCCGCGAGGAGCTTCGAGAATTCTGCCGTCATTATCCACGAGCACATACAGCGGTTGTGAATTCTGGTTGTACAGATCGGTTTCGATCGTGCTCCATTTTTTTCCGAATGTGTTCACGGTTTTTCCATCGCTGGTTTTATACTGAAGCGCTTCCGGCAATTCTTTTTTATCATCCACGTAAAGTGAAATGACCACGTAGTCGCTGCTGAGATATTTGTACACTTCCGGTTGCGGCCAAACGTAATCTTCCATCTTCCTGCAATTCACGCAGGCGTAACCGGTGAAATCGATGAACACAGGTTTGCCCTGCTGTTTCGCGTAACACAATCCTTCCTGCAGATCGTGGAAACAACTCAGGTCATCGGGACAATCTGTTCCGTTCGGATCTTTCCATTCGCGGTAATACGACGGAGGAAGATAGCCGCTAACGAGATTCGTCGGCGCGCCGAACATTCCGGGAATGAGATAAACGCAGAAGGCAAATACAAGAAGCGCGAGAATGGTTCGTGTGACAGAAATGTGTGGTGTATCGCTGTCGTGTGAGAATTTCAGTTTGCCGAGTAAATAAAGTCCGAGCAGAATTCCGGTGACGATCCACAACGCGAGGAATAATTCACGCTTGAGAAATCCCCAGTGATAAGCAAGGTCAACAGTCGAAAGAAATTTCAGTGACAATGCGATCTCCACGAATCCGAGGGTGACTTTCACCGAGTTCAGCCAGCCACCGGATTTAGGAAGTGAATTCAGCCAGCCCGGGAACATAGCGAACAATGCGAATGGAAGTGCAAGTGCAATCGCGAATCCACTCATGCCGATCGCAGGCCCGAGATAACTTCCGCCGCGTGCCGCTTCTACCAGCAATGTTCCGATGATCGGTCCGGTGCAGGAAAAAGAAACGAGTGAAAGCGTGAACGCCATGAAGAAAATGCCGATGAGTCCGCCGCGATCAGAAGCACTATCCACTTTATTGATGAAGCTGGAAGGAAGCACGATCTCGAACGCACCGAGAAAAGAAAACGCGAAGATCATGAACACGAAAAAGAAAATGAGATTGAACGTAGCACTGCTCGCCATCGCATTCAACGCATCCGGGCCTAACGGAACGGTGATGAGCATACCCAGCGCGACATAGATCACGACAATGGAGATCGCGTACGTGAACGCATTGCGCAATCCGGTTTTTCTGTCTTTACTCCGCTTCGTGAAAAAACTTACCGTGAGCGGGATCATCGGGAAAACGCATGGTGTGAGCAGCGCTGTTAATCCGCCGAGAAAACCAATGATGAAAATGAGCCAGAATGATTTGTCGGTTGTTGATGAAGCGGATTTCAATTCGTCAGCGGACGGTTTCACCAATCTTGCTTTGCATCCTGTCGTATCAACTGAAATATGTCCTTTGGAATTTCCACCAAGTGCCGCTGCTACTGCTGTTTTTATTTCATCTCCGCAATTACATCCTCCGGAAGAATTTCCTGTCGAAGGATCGATCACAGCAGTTCCTGTTGCGCCTGTGGCACCGGTACTCGGCGTTACACCAGTCGCGCCGGTTGTTCCAGTCGATCCTGTGCTTCCCGTTGTTCCCGTTGGACCTGTCGGTGCAACAGCTCCGCAATTCGGTGCGGTTCCTTTGAGATCGAAATCAACATCGTCGGGCGGAAGGCACATGTTATCATTGCACGTTCCATATTCCAGTGTTCCGCTGATCGAGAAATCTCCTTTTGCGTTGATCTTTATTTTCTGTTTGAGTGTCGCTTTATTTTCCCAGAACACCAGTGTCGCATTATCGAACACCGGTTCCTGGTGCGTGATCGTTCCCGATTCAACAGCTTTACCAACTGTTTCGCAATTATTTTTTTTGCCCCAGGTGATGATGAGTGGAAGTGGTTCGTCCGATCCCGGATACTGCGAATACACATGCCAGCCCTGCTGAATGGTCGCTGAGAAAGTGATCGTCGCTTCGCAATCCGTTACGTCAGAAAGTGTGAACGTCCATTTCACCGGATGCTGCACCTGCGCGAACGAGCGAAGTGAAAGAAGAAAGAATGCGAGGGTTAAAAAAAGTCCGTGTCTTCTCATAAAAAAATCAGGTCGTGATCTGACCCAAAATTAATTGGAAACAAGTCACGACCGACCGATGGTCAAAAGACGTCAACGAAATCAGAAAAAAAGTTAAGGGACAATGCTGATCGTGAAATCCTCATCATCCGGCGGAAGGATTTCCCCATCGCGGAATAGCATGTAATTCACGAGGCATTTCACCGCGAAAGCTTTGTCTTCGGTGAATGTAATATGCTGAACGTATTGAACAGTATTTTCAAAACTGCTCACTTCCATTCCTAGTTCGGGTTGGTAGGATTGTTCTTCTTTTCCTGCTTCTGTTGGTTGTCCAACCACCTGGAAAGCCGGATCCGGATCGAATTCGATCGATGTTGCAAGCGGACCATCTACTCCGGCCATTTTCTGGGAGAACATTTTCCATCCGCCCGGAATCTCAGCAGTAAAATGGATATCGGCTTGTCCATCCGCATTATGTACGACAAAACAATTCCATTTTGCACGGACTGCATTGCCGGTACTTCGGAATCCAAGGAAAAGAATTGCCACAAGAAGCGTAGCAGTAACTCCCGCAAAGCGGGTTACTCTTTTGGAGGTTTTCATTGTGTGGTGTGTTTGTGCGCGTACTCAGGCAGGTGTGTGGTCTGCCGTTGACAAAAGTACCTCAGCTTAACGGGCTAAGCAATCACTTTGTTACGGTTTTGGCTGGTAATTCGACGAATAGGGCTGATTTATGTCACCACTTCGGTAATTCTGTTGATGGGAATGACCATTCCCGATTTGAGAACAACTCTCAGTTCCGTAACGGCCCAGATGGTGGTTTCGACCATTTTCGGACCCTCGGCATCAACAAAGAGAATACGGACCTTGGAATGGTCTACATTTCCCAGGACCAATGCCCTGGAAAGCTCGTTTTTACGGCGGGTGATCTCGTCCGAAGAAGTGAGAACTTCCGATGACGGAAAGCGCAACTCGCTAACCTGTTCTTTCTGGATAAGAACGGGATTCTTGTAAGTTAGGTTCATGGGAGAGTGGTTGAGTGTGTGAATTCATGGGCTTTGAATCAACCAATGTTTACGCAAATCGACCGGTAAGGTTATTGAACCCCGTGAAAACTGTGATTTATTCTATCAACAGGATGGCAGGGACCTGTTGATCATGCCCTGGAATCGGGCTTGTTCAGCGCTTTGATCAGCTCTCCCGATCGTTGTGTGCCGATCCGGTAAAGCAGCCCGTCGCGGGTGGTGAGTTCTACCAATTCACTGCCGTACGTATAGAACCTGATCCTTCCTTTGGAATGAAGATTGAAGACCGGGCGATTGAAAATGGATGGACGGATGCGCACGATCCTTGCCGAAACGATCCCGTTCAGATCGATGCGGACTCGTTTTGTTTTCCATGTGCCATCGAGTAGAACTGCTTTTTCGGTCACGGTTGTTTTCATGTGCGTGATGAAAAGCAGAATTCCGGATAAAGCGAGAATACTGATGCCGAGGACGAAGAACAATTGGCCGGAATGATCGCGCCCGGGGTAACTTCCTATTCTGAATAATTCGAGATTCACCGGTTTCGGATTCTCGGACCAGTAATAGGCGACGAAACAGAACACGGCAAAAAGCAAACGCCGGACGATCGAGTGCCGGTTGAGTCCGTGGTATTGTCTTTCTTCAAAAAGGATCTTTTCGCCTTCCATTTATTCAAAATAGATCCGGAGCATGCGTTTGGTCTCGTTGGTCACACGGAATTTATCGGCGATACGATAGCCGGGAACCCAGACGATCTCGCCGCCGCTGGTCACGATCTGAAAATTTTTCTTCTCGTGCGGCGGAACTTTCATTTCGTTGAGAATGTCGCTCACGTTTTTATTTCCCTTCATGCCGAATGGAATGAAGCGGTCGCCGTTCTGCCAGATGCGGGAAGTGATCTCGCCCGCGCGTTCCGCATCCACGAGCGCGGAAGTCGTATTCAGGAATGAGAAACTCGGTTTTGAAAGTTCTTCTTCCACGATCAGCCGTTTCACGGGATTCGTCTGCGCTTTGCTTCCGACCCAGAAATTATCACGATCGCGATTCAGGAAATGCGCGGCTGTGCTGATGGTGAACGGACTTTTGGCATGCTTGATATTGTCTTTTACGGCAGTGATCTGTGTTCCGTTGAATCCCAGTTTGTGCAGCCATTGGGTGAAGAAGAAAAGGTTCGTCTTGCTCTGCAGTTCAGGAATGGAAACCATCTGCATGCCATCTGTATTGCGAACATGATCATTCACCCATTGCGTGGAAGCATCGTTCAGCAGTTGATCGGTTTCGGCGAATCTCCGGATGGAAGAAAGCATTCCTTTTGTTCCCTGCGGAATTCGTTTCGTTATTTCGGCGAGAAAATTATTGCGGATGATGTTGCGCGTGTAAATATCTTCATCGTTGCTGCTGTCTTTTCTCCATTTCAGTTTCTGTTTCTTCGCGTACGTTTCAATTTCCGGTCTTGAAACATTGAGCAGTGGCCTGATGATTTTTCCTGCGCGGAATTTCATTCCCGTCATCCCTTTCAAACCGGTTCCGCGGACAAAATTCAGCAACACCGTTTCTACGTTGTCATCCTGGTGATGAGCGGTAGCCACGTTCCGCATTTTTTCTATCGAGAGGATCCCGTAGAAAAATGCGTAACGGATATCGCGGGCGACTTCCTGCAGGTTCGGCGTTTTTTTGCTGATCTCTTTTTTCAGGCATTTCTTCAGGTGGAATTTCACGCCGAGTTTCGCAGCGAATGCTTTGACGAATTTCTCATCGCCATCCGATTCCTTGCCGCGCAGCCCGTAATTCACATGTGCGATCTCGAAAGGGATTTCCAGCGAATGAAGCAGGTGAACGAGCACGACCGAATCGATTCCACCGCTCACGGCTACGAGCAATTTCTCATTCATCCGGTAGTTACAGGAGGAGAGAAGCTGCGACATGAAGATCTTTTTATCCAGCATGATTCAAAGTTAAGGAAGGAAGTTCAGCTGATAACGGCGTTGAGAGCGCGTAACATCGGTTGCGCCTTCACCAGGCATTCCTCGTATTCTTTTTCCGGGTCACAATTCGCCGTGATCGCGCTGCCGACCTTGACCGAGAGATAGCCGGTCTTCGAATTGTATTCAATGCTACGGATCACCACGTTCAGGTCAAAATCGCCGTTCGGTTGAATGACACCGACACTCCCGGAATAAATACCGCGGTTCATGTCTTCGAACTCATCTATCAGCTGCATAGCTCGGAACTTCGGTGCGCCGGTCATCGATCCCATCGGGAAAGTCGCGCGGATGATCTCTTCGAATGAAACATCTTCGCGCACATCTGCACTCACGGTCGAGATCATCTGGTGTACGGATTCGAAGGAATAAATTCCGCAGAGTTCATCCACGTTCACACTTCCTTTATCGGCGATACGCGAAAGATCGTTGCGCACAAGATCCACGATCATCACATTCTCCGAAATTTCTTTCGGATCGTTCTTCAGTTCAGTTTTCAGGCGTTCATCTTCTTCCGGTGTTTTTCCTCTGGGCCGTGTTCCTTTGATGGGTTGCGAAATTATTTTCTTTCCCGTTTTTTTCAGGAAGCGTTCCGGGCTCGCGCACAACAGCCACGCGTCGCCGCACTTGTACAGGCACGCGTGCGGGGCTTTGGTCAATTCATTCAGGCGCAAAAAAACATTCAGCGGATCGATCGAAACATTTTCGGCGAAGAATTCAATGCAGTAGTTGATCTCGTAAATGTCGCCGCGGTGAATATGCGAGATGAGTTTATTGACGTTGGAAAGATAGATCGCCCGCGGAGTGCGGGCCTGCAGGTGGATCGCAGCATACTCATATCGTTGATCTGGAATTTCTGCCAAATTCAATTCAAATTCATTTTCTGTTTCAACGAAATGATTTTCCGGAAATCCGGATCGCCCGGGATTTCGTGAAGAAAGCTTTTCGAAATCATTCTTCATTTCATAAGAAAGATGGCCAGCTATTTTCCGATCGCCTGGCGGATAAGTCAGAGCGGACAACTTTTTGTTCCCGATAAAACATCTCCATGCATTGCCGGAACCGCCAGTAACAGAAGTCAGTAAAAAATTCTCAGCCTTTAACAATTCGCTGTACGAGCTGGTCATCCTGTTTAATGTCTTTTAATGCGTATTTCATCTGCAAAAATGTGAAGTTAATCGGGAATGATGAGTTGAGACGCTTTTCCTGTCAGGATTTTCTAACGGGACATCCGTCGAAATATCTTCAGTCTCAAAGGACAGAATGGTAATTTTTGCGTAACTTTTATCAAGAATTCCAATCACACCGGAGTCCTCTTAAATGATCAAATTGAACCCTAAAGCATTTTTTATTGCCGCTGGAATTTTTTCCGGTATCCAGGTGTTTTCCCAAAACACCAATCTCATCGTTTACCGATTTGATTCTACTGCTACGCTCAATCCGGACAGGATTAGTCATGTGAGTTCCGCTGATTCTGCAATAGGTTCTGCGTTGCGGGTCAATCCAGCCGATCAGCCTGCTATTGTATGTTCATGCGGCAGTGTAGGAACCAATGACAATTTCTCGAGCGCCACAACATTGACCGTTGGCGCTGCTGCGATCGCAGGCTCCACTTGTGGAGCTACTATTCAGGCGGGAGAAAACCTGGATTGTAATTCCTCAGCCGATCAATCGGTCTGGTATAAGTTTACAGCTACAGCAACTACAACTTATGTAGTTGTTCACCTTGATCCATCGAGCAATTGTTCGGTCGGAAGTTCAGTATACCAGGTTTCGGCATTGCCAACTGGATCCTGCCCTCACGCTACTTCATGTCAATCCGCGGCGTACGGACCATTTTCCAGTTCCAATACCGTTTATCAATTGACAACAGTTGTTGGAACTACCTACTACGTACAGATCACTTACGGTTCAGGCGGACCTTGCGGGAATGCCGGATGTTTTACTGTTCAGGCTACGAATACCAATCCCGGTGGAGTTACGAATACACCACCATCCAACTCCTGCAGTACAGCCACATCAAGTTGCTATTTTGCTTCTCCGCCAACTGCGGCGCAGATCACTTCGGGTTGCACGGCGAATGTTGGATCGATTGGCCCCAACCAGGTTACCTGTCTCTGGCTTCAGTTTACAACGCAAAGTTCACCCGGTTCTACCACGACCGACTTCCAGGCTTACATTACCAGTAATTGCGGAGCGGGTACTGTCAATTGGTTCGACTGGACGCTTTACAATTCTTCCTGTACGTCTATGGTCACTTGTGGTAATCTCAACACGGGATTATCATTGGCAGGTCTTGCCTGCGGAACCAGTTACAACATTGAGTACTGTTTCGAAACAGCGAATTGCACCTGGACCACGTGGTACTGGTATTTCAACGCACCAAGTTCTCCGCCTCCTTGTACGGTGCTACCCATCGAGATGCTGAATTATTCCGGATCGTATGACAACATCGCTAAAGGTGTGGATCTGAACTGGACCACCGCAACAGAAAACAACAACGATCATTTTGTGATCGAGCGCACGATGGACGGACAGCATTATGAATACGTCGGAACCGTTGCTACACTCGCTCCGGGCGGAAATTCAACATCACAACTGGATTATCATTTCTTTGACAACAGCGCTCCATCAGGAACAGTGTATTATCGGCTTACACAGTACAACGCTTCCGGTGCTGTGAATTTTGTTGGTGTGACCGCTGTAGAAGTGGCGAGCGAATCGTTCAATGGCCTCAGTGTTTTGCCGAATCCTGCAGCTACAGAATG
The DNA here is from genome assembly GCA_035496135.1 of Bacteroidia bacterium. Lineage (GTDB taxonomy): Bacteria > Bacteroidota > Bacteroidia > Palsa-965 > Palsa-965. Next base: position 2,585 of record DATJEX010000148.1, on the reverse strand, counting down.
CAACATCTCTTTCTCTTCCCCGGTTGAAAAGGATTACGTGTTGAACGTGATCGATCATACCGGAAGAGTGGTGAGATCGCAAACTGTTCACGCTGCGGATGGAAACAATTCGTTCAAGGTAGAGATCGGCGATCTTGCGCAGGGAATGTATCTCATACAACTGGCTTCAGACGGAAAGATCCTTTCGGGGAAAATGGTCCGTCAGTAATTTTATTTTCTTTTTTCAGTTGAAATGGGCCTTGCGACGTTCGTGCCTCTTCATTTATTCCTGTATTTCATAATTAAGGCGTAAGTCCTTCCTCCCGGGGGGGAATGTTCCTCACAGGAAGTTGATACGCACTTGAAATTATTTTTTCCTCAAAATGAGCAGATTGAACGAGGGAATGGTCGATTTATGCCTGAAATCGTTGTATGTACATTGTTTTGGACTTAACTTATAGTCGGTAAAGCACATTATCTCTTCTTAAACACATAGTTCTACACGCCGATGAAAAAGCAAAAACCTTTTGCTGCCTGCTGCGCGGAGATGCTGCGACCTGTTTATCAAAACAGAATTACAGATCGCTCAGGCGGGATCTTCATTTCACTTCAGTTTCATTCACCTAACTCCTGAAACAATGAAAAGTACCACACTTCTTGTTTTCGCTTGTTTGATCGCCCGTTTCGCCGAGGGGCAATCTTCAACAGCGTGGAATGGAAACGGGATAGGAATACAGGACAGTTCTGCGCAAATGAGCATGCATGTCTTCACTCCTGATTTCAGCACGTTTGCACAACCCAATCCGGTGATCACGTCGGAGCTTGACAGCCTCACACCTGCAGCGCTTCACAATAATCCTGATTACGGAATTCTTCCTGATGATGCACCATGCACGAATTGTATAGAGCTCATCGATCACCGCACGCCTGATTCGCGCTATTACGTTCATAATGGAAGCGGAGGAAAAATATTTTATGTGCAATCCTCTTATGGCAATTTGAATTACCAGGATTCAACCGGATGGATGCGCGCGATCGATCCCAAACTGCGTCCGTCAACAAATGGATATTATCTCGCCGATCATCAACCTGATCCTGCGGTACTGAATATGAATGACGGATCCACTTCATTGAGATCGGAAGGACTGAATTTTACATTCAACCACAATTGCAACATATTCGAACAGGTTGGAAATAATCATTATCCGCTGTTCAATAATCCCGATCTCACGACAACTTCTGTCGGAAAGAATGGATGCAGAACTTCCAACGCCTGGCCGGGAATAGATCGCGAGGTGATCTTCACCAACAACGAAGTCGAAACAAATTATATTCTCAATGCTCCTCCACCGCTGGCGAACTCAAACGGCTGGCTTGCATTTCACGATGAAGTGAATCTTCCACCGGGATATGCGCTGGTTCTCGATACGGCAACAGGCGGACAGCACAATCCGGATGGTTATTGGCAGGGATCACTCATCATCATTCGTATCAGCACTGGTACCGTCGTTGCGCGATGGATGCCTGCTGTTGCGTACGACAATAGCGGAGTTCATCCGGATATCAACAACACCGCTTATGATATCAGCGTGAATGGACACACATACATCATCAACGCACTGGTGAAAGAAAGCTGGCTGCTTGATCCCGCAACGGTTTATCCGGTCACGGTCGACCCATTGGTAAGCGGAAGTGCGACCTGGTCTGTAGCAGCGATCGGATTTTCAATTTATGCGCCGGGAGATGGTTATTGCGGAAACTCATCGGCCTATTGTCTTGGAGGACCACTCAATGTTACTTTCCCGGGACAGGCGACGATCACGAATGTAATTTGGGGCGCCAATTACCGTGCGTTCGCTCCCGCATGGATGAGCGATGGCGGATTCCGGATGGTTGGGCCCTGTGGCGAAGATCCTGTAAATGTGGATTCCTGGTATTCGTGCGGCGCTCCTTTCGGAAATGCTTCCGGAACTTGCAGCGGCTCCGGATTCAATGCACCATGGTTGGCGACATGCAATACCCCGAGTTGCGTTGCAACCACAGTTCCGTTCAGGATAAAGAATATCGATTGTTTCGGATGGGCAGGCCCATGCAGTATCGTTTATCTCAGAACAGTGAATAGCACGTGGAATGTAACGGTACAGGGGCAAACCGTAGCGCATCCTAATCCACCAACTTCGTCAGCAGGAACAACAATTTGTCCGGGAGCTTGCACCAATCTTACTGCAACCGGAACATGGGGCGTTCCACCGTACACTTATTTTTGGGTGAACTCGACTTCTGGCGCGACTTCCACTTCCAATCCTTACAATGTTTGTCCGCCGAATGGATCCACCACGTATACATGCACGATCACCGATGCATGTGGAAACACTGCTGCGAACAATGTCACGATCAATGCGACCGGTTGTCTTCCTATCGAGCTGATATCGTTCACCGGAAATTACAACCAGAACGGAGAAGTGGATCTGAACTGGTCGACAGCAACAGAACTGAACAGCGATCATTTTACGCTCGAACGAAGCACCGACGGAATTCATTTTGATCTCATCGGAACAGTTCATTCACTCGCTCCCGGGGGAAACAGCACTTCCCGTCTTGATTAC
>DATJEX010000147.1:0-15215 GCA_035496135.1 Bacteroidia bacterium | reverse complement strand
AAATTGGGGGAGATTACAGATTTACAACGGAAAAATACAGATTATCACATAGTGACCACTATGTGGCAGATGAAGACCGATTTACGGAGAAATAATTCCAATTCGTTGAACTTTTTTGTAAGTTGGGTGTACTGATCATAAACGCCCTTCATGAGAAACCCTGCACTTAAGTTCGTTGCAGCAATTCTGCTGCTTATTATTCCGACAATCTCCATTAACGCCGCGAGATATCCCGGATTGAAATGTCCGACCGATGCGAAAGGCGGCAAACGCGCTTCGACCCAAACGACCCATATCAGGAAGAAACTGGTTCAGCCGAAACATCATTCTGCCAAGCCGCAAAACGCACCGGTAAAAAAAGTGAAGACAAAAACCAAGAGTCAAGACGCAAGACCAGCGAAAGTGAAGAAGGACAAACCGGTTAAGGATGTTCAGCCGAAGCAGAAAAAACAAATTGATCTGCATCTGAAGAAAAAGCAGACCCACGTGGTCTATTCCAAGTCTACAGGAAGATCTCATGGAAAAGCCAAATACAGAACCACGTCAATGGCGACCTTCTGAAAATATTTTTCAGGCCCGTGTGGAAACCTGTTTCCGGCTGCATCCTATAGCCAAAACAGCTACACATGAGACCTTTTTTCACCACACTTTTCGTCATCTGCATACTGACGTTCACTTCCACCGATCTTTTCGCCGATAAATTTCCAAAAAGCAATTCGCATGCTTCGTTCAAAGCCTGTCCCGTGAATGCACGCGCAGGAAAACGCGCGAGTGTGCGCATGACACATATACGCAGCCGCAAGGTCAAACACACAGGCGTGCATACGTACACGGTCAGTTCGACACCAACACATGCAAGCGCTCCTGCTTCAGGTGGCAGTGGTGCTCCGGCAAATATTGACGATGCACCAACTTCAACAGATGCATCCGGAACAGGCGCTGCTGCCCCGGCTCCTGCTCCGCCTGCAAACACAAATGTGAACGATAATAATGTGAATGTTGATCTGGCGCCGGACCAAGGTGATTCTTCTTCAGCACCTGTGCAGGATGTTCCGATCAGCAATCATCAGAATTCTACGATCAACAACGTTGCGCCGCCGAGAAGTCAGGTAGACTACGTGAGCACTACCACGACTAACGTGCAAGCCGTACCGATCAACAAGCAAACTGATGTTCAGGCTCCGCGTACGGCAGCACCACGCACCACAACTAAACCGGTGAATACTGCATCATCGAATACGTCAACTGGAAGCGGAACAAAAGTTCCTGTTTCCAATCCTGGCGGAAGAAACACTATTGCTCCTGTCAACCTCATCAATAATCTTCAGACTGCTCCAACCTCGGCACCGAACACGACGGTAAACACATCCAACGTTGTTCCGGTAAGCAATCTGATAATTCCGGTCATTCACAACTGATCCTGTTTGCAACCACACTGCACATGTCCGTGCCGGGTGTAACACCCGGCACCACGCAAACAGAACCACAACTGATCACAGCACCCCCTTCGTACTCGGCAGCGTGTCGCCATCTCTTTTGACAGCCATCTTTATCGCTTTCGCGAAAGCCTTGAAGATGGCTTCAATTTTATGATGCTCGTTCGTTCCTTCGGCTTTGATGTTGAGATTGCATTTCGCCGTGTCGGAAAATGACTTGAAGAAGTGCATGAACATTTCCGTCGGCATCTCTCCCACTTTCTCACGTTTGAATTCAGCATCCCACACGAGCCATGGCCTTCCTCCGAAATCGATCGCGACCTGCGCGAGACAATCATCCATCGGCAATAAGAATCCGTAACGCTGTATGCCGCGTTTATCACCGAGCACTTTCAGGAACGCTTCGCCCAGTGCGAGCGCTGTGTCTTCTATCGTGTGATGTTCATCAATATGCAGATCGCCTTTCACATGGATCTTCAGGTCTATTCCTCCATGTTTCGCGAGCTGATCGAGCATGTGATCGAAAAACGCGATGCCGGTAGAAATTTCAGAATTCCCCTTTCCGTCGAGATTCAGCTGAATGGAAATTTTTGTCTCGTTCGTATTCCGCACGTGGATCATGAACCGGTCGGCCGGAATTTTTCCCATGTTCGAATTCGAAGAAGCCTGCATTGATTTAAGAAAGGAGTAGATCTCGTCCCAGCTGTTCACCACTTTCGCAATGGAACTCTCGTATCCTTCGGGCGAATCATAGTTCTTCAGGAAAATACTTTTGCATCCGAGATTCTCCGCGAGTTTCACATCCGTAATACGATCGCCGATCACGTACGAATCTGCCAGGTTGAAATCACCGTTCATGTAATGCGTGAGCATCGCCGTTCCGGGTTTGCGCGTCCGTTTGTTCTCATAAGGAAAACTGCGGTCGATGAAAACATTATGAAATCCTATTTTTTCCGACGACAGCGTCATCATGATGAAATCCTGGATCGGCCAGAATGTTTCTTCCGGATAAGCTTCCGTACCGAGTCCGTCCTGGTTGGTGACCATCACAAGTTCGTAATCGAATTCACGGACGATCTTCCGGAGATTCTCGATCACACCAGGAAGAAAACGCAGTTTGGAGAAACTGTCGATCTGGAATGTATCCGGTGGTTCCCAGATCATGGTTCCGTCGCGATCGATGAAGAGGACTTTGTTTTTCATTGGCATGGGAGAAGGGTAGTAGGGTAGCATAGAAGTAGCTCAGGCTGCTGCTGCAGATACCGTCCGTTCATAAGCATTGAGTATTCTTGAAACTTCATTAATGGATTCATTCAGTTTCGCAGGATCTCCATAATTGAGATCCTTGGAAAGAATCAGATAATATCTACATTCCTCGAGCGACCCCTGGGATATATTGAAAAACCGGGCTTTATCTTTCAGGCCTTTCTTTTTGTATCCCTCAGCTATATTGGCCGGAATAGAAACTGCGGCTTTCCTGAATTGATGAGTAAGTCCGAATCGCTCATCCATTGGAAATGTTGTCGTGAATTTATAAACTTCAAGTACAAATGCATGAGCTTTCTGCCATACGATCAATTCTTCAAATGTTCGTGTTTTCATATTACGTTATTATTAATTTCAGCAAATCTAATTTCATTGGTTCCGCCAAATCAAGTCATGTTAGCAAGTCACCCGTCCAGTTAATATCTCCTGCTCTGCTGCTAAATCTCCTACCCTACTCCCCTCCTCATCTCCTCTATCAACCTGACATTCTCTTCCGGCGTTCCAACCGTTATTCTCAAACATCCTTCACACAAAGTTACTTTGGACCGGTCACGTACAATAATTCCTGAATTCATCAATTGATCGTAACGCTTTTTCGGATCATCCACTTTCACCAATAGAAAATTCGCATCAGAAGGATAGATCTTCTTCACGCATTCCAGTTGTCCGAGTTCGCGCACCAGCTTTTCCCTTTCACTCACCGTTTCTTTTATCCACGCATTCACTTTCTCAATATTTCCCAGCGCTTCTATCGCCAGGCGTTGCGTCGCTTCACTCACGTTGTACGGCGGTTTTATTTTCGAAAGAACGGCAATGATCTCCGGCGAAGCGAATGCCATTCCTATTCTCAGTCCGGCAAGTCCCCACGCTTTCGAAAGCGTTTGCATCACCAACAGGTTCGGATATTCCGTGAGTTCTGCAATGAAACTTTTCTGGCGCGAATAATTGATGTATGCTTCATCGATCACCACTATCCCTTCAAAATTATTCAGGATCATTTCCACATCTTCCCGGTTGAGCGAATTTCCCGTTGGATTGTTCGGCGAACACAGAAAAATAATTTTTGTACGCTCATCCACCACTTCCGAAATTGCTTCGATGTCCAGCTGGAAATCTTCCGTCAAAGGAATTTTCTTCGCGTACACATCGTTGATGTTCGCACTCACTTCATACATGCCGTACGTCGGCGGACAGATGATCACGTTGTCAATTCCCGGGTTGCAGAACGCGCGGAACAGCAGATCGATCACTTCATCACTTCCATTCCCGAGGAAGATCGATTCAGGCAACAAGCCTTTGATGCCGGAAATTTTTTTCTTCACTTCCATTTGCATCGGATCAGGATAGCGATTGAAATTCTGCTCTAAAGGTGAACCGTAACTATTCTCATTCGCGTCGAGAAATATTTCCGCGCTTCCTTTGAACTCATCTCTTGCCGATGAGTAAGGAACCAGTTTTTTGATGTTCTCCCGCAGGAGATTATTGATGTCGAACATATTTTATTTCTTTTGGGCGCCTGCCACCACTTGTCGCCTTCGATACACGCTTTTGTCAGATTGAGTGTTCGCTGAAGGCGAATGTATCGAAAGCTGACAAAAGCGCACTCAGTCTGACAAGAATCGGCACCGGGCCATCCGCGCTACATGGTAGCTTGCTTCTGTCCCTGGCGCAACACTAATTATTCATTATTAATTATACATTATTAATTCGTATCGTTACTGCATTCTTGTGCGCAAACAATCCTTCCGCTTCCGCCATCAACTCAACAGAAGGACCAATGTTCTGCAGTCCTTCTTTCGTCAATTGCTGGAACGTCACTTTCTTCACAAAGCTGTCGAGCGAAACACCGCTCCATGCACGCGCGAAACCGTTCGTGGGCAATGTGTGGTTAGTGCCGCTCGCATAATCGCCCACACTCTCCGGCGACCATGCGCCCAGGAAAACAGATCCGGCGTTCACGACTCTTCCCGAAAGTTCCTCCGCATTTTCACAGGCGAGTATTAAATGTTCGGGAGCATAATCGTTCAATAAGTCCATCGCTTCCGTTTCATTCTTCGCCAGGATCGCAAAACTATTTGCCAGTGATTTTTTTGCAATTTCTTGTCGTGGCAATGCTTCCACCTGCTTCTCTACTTCCTTCATAACATTATCCAACACATTTTTCGATGTGGAAACAACTACCACCTGTGAATCGGGGCCGTGTTCGGATTGCGACAAAAGATCAGCTGCAATGAACGAAGCAGGAACACTTGCATCGGCAAACACAGCAAGTTCAGAAGGTCCCGCAGGAATATCAATGGCCATTCCTTCTTTTGCGATCAATTGTTTCGCGCACGTTACGAAAGAATTTCCCGGACCGAAAATTTTATCCGCTTTTGGAATACTTTCCATTCCATAAGCCATCGCCGCGATCGCCTGCGCGCCGCCGACTTTGAAAATTTTCGTCACGCCGCAGAGTTGCGCTGTATAAAGTATCGCAGGATTCACGTTTCCGTCTTTGGAAGGTGGAGTACAAAGAATGATCTCTTTGCATCCCGCAAGTTTTGCCGGCACAACCAACATCAAAATGGTGGAGAACAACGGTGCGCTTCCACCCGGAATGTACAATCCCACTTTTTCAATAGGAATATTCTTTCTCCAGCATTTAACTCCGGGCATTGTTTCAATTTCCACAACAGCACTTTTCTGCAACGCGTGGAATTTTTCAATATTACTTTTAGCGAGTTGTATGGCCGTTTTCAATTCTTCAGAAACATTCTTCTGCGCGTTCTCCAACTGAAAACTGTCAACCGAAAACTCAGTCAACTGAACACCGTCAAATTTTTGCGTGTATTCACGCACAGCCGCATCTCCGCGCACACGTACATCACGCATCACGGCAGAAACTTTTTCTTCCAGTTGCGAAACATCAGCTGATGCCCGTTTGAGTTTTTGCTGAAGCGTTTTGATGTCAACATTTTCGAGATAATTCATCTGTAAATTTGTTTAAATCTGTAATCTGTATTCTCCGTGTGATCTGTAATCCTTCCCGCTAAACCACCATCTTCTCAATCGGCACCACCAGTATTCCCTGCGCCCCGGCCTCTTTTAATTTTTCGATCACATCCCAGAATTGCTCTTCTTCCAATACCGAATGAACAGAGCTCCATCCTTTTTCTGCCAATGGAAGTACGGTCGGACTTTTCATTCCCGGAATGAGTGCGATGATCTTATCGAGTTTATTATTCGGCGCGTTGAGCAAAACATATTTATTCTTCTTCGCCTTGCGCACGGCACGGATGCGGAACAACAATCGCTCGATGATCTCTTTCTGCTCCTTCGATAATTTTTTATTCCCGATGAGCACCGCTTCACTTTTGAAAACCGTTTCTACTTCCTTCAGTCCGTTCATGAACAGTGTACTTCCCGAACTCACGATGTCGCAAACCGCATCTGCCAAACCAATTCCCGGAGCGATCTCCACTGAACCGCTGATCTCGTGAATTTCTGCTTCTACTTTTTTCTTCTTCAGGAATTTTTCCAAAACGTTCTTATAAGTAGTAGCGATGCGTTTCCCGCGAAGGTCTTTCACAGAAACATATTGATCACTTTTCGGAACGGCGATCGACAGGCGGCATTTCCCGAAACCGAGGCGCTCCACGATCCTTACATCACTGTCGGCTTCCACGAGGACATTCTCGCCCACGATACCGATATCCGCCACACCTTCGGCCACGTATTCCGGAATATCATCATCGCGCAGAAAGAAAACTTCGAGCGGAAAATTCTGCGCTTCGGTCTTGAGTTTGTTCAACCCGTTATTGAAATCAATGCCGCATTCCTTGAGAAGGCGAATGGAATCTTCGTTCAATCTTCCTGATTTCTGAATGGCAATTTTAAGTTTTGTCATAGTGTCCGTTTTTAAGCTATATCAAAATTTCTATTTACGCTTTGGCTCGCAGATTACGCAGAGTTTCGCAGAATTCATCGGCAATTTTGAGATAGCTTTTTCCAATTGAAAAAGGCCTGCCGTGTGGCAAGCCTTCATGTATATAGTATTGGTCATACCATCACCGGCTCACCTGTGGTGTGCAGAAATGATGATGGGTATGTGTGTTTGTTTTCATGGAATGAGGTCGCAAATCTATGTAAAAATTCATATTCCTGACAAATTCATGCGAAGATGAGGGCGCTGAATGCCGAAAACGCCGGGAAAAATAGCTGATTCCACCCCAATCGGGATAGGCAAAACATGCAGAATTCGGTCAGAAAGCCCGATCGGGTTGCAAAAAACGCAAGTCATGGCCATGATCATGCGGAATCCGGCAGGTATTAACTGAAAATCGTGTTGAACAGAAAAACCAACGCATTATCCCGTTTCACCTCCTCTTTTTATCGCCGCATGTTTGTGATGTCGGAAGACGGAGCAAGGAAGATGGAAGAAGGAACAAAGAATACGGATCAACGAATAAAGGGATCAACGAAACCAAGCAACACAAGAAACCAAGAAACACAAGAAACCAAGAAACACAAGAAACACAAGAAACCAAGCAACACAAGAAACACAAGAAACCAAGCAACACAAGCAACACAAGAAACCCAACAACTAACAAACCATAAACCTGCCACCATGAAAAACATCATCACACTCCTCGCACTCGTCCTGCTTACGATCACAGTAAAAGCACAGGACATCATCAAACTCACGAACGGCACCGAAGTAAAAGGTGTGGTCACAGAAGTCGGACCTGCGCAGATCAAATTCAGAAAGTCGGCCGATGGTCCTGTCTATGTCATGAATAAAACAGATATCGCTTCTGTTACTTATGAGAACGGAACAGTTGAAACATACAACGAAGCTCCCGCAGCGAATTCGGCTACTGCAACTTCAACAACTTCTTCCACTGCCTCCGGTAAATACAACAACGAAGAAGATGAACCGATCGACAACAGGAAGCATTATGGCGGACCGCGTCTCGGATTCACCTGCTTCCAGGATGGAATCATTTCACACCAACTTGGAACCAATATCGTTTCGCAATTCGGATGGCAGTTTGAAACACGTTTCTTCACACTTCCGAATGGCGGATCCGGACTATTTGAATTCGTTCCGCTCGTAGGCGGAATGGAAAAAGGAAAATTCCTCCCGAGCGCGACCGCTCTTATCGGGTACCGCGGCGGAAACGGATTTGAACTTGGTGTGGGTCCTAATCTTTCTATGTCCGGATTCGGAATGGTGATCGCTGCAGGTGCTTCATTCAAATCGGGCCATGTTTGTTTCCCGGTGAACATCGCTTTCCAGCCTTCGATCGACAAAAGTGTAGGCTACAGCTACTACGACGCGAACACGGGTTACTACAATTACGGTCAGCGGAAAATGCCCACCGGGTTCAAAGTGAGCCTGCTCGTTGGCTTCAACTCGCGCACCAAATAATTTTTCGTTTTCCCAAAAAAACACGCCATGAAAAAGTTCATCGTCCTACTCGCCGCAACGATCACTTCGTCACTTTCCTTCGCCCAGGATACACTCGTCAGCAAAAACGGAACGATCATTCCCGGCTTCATCACCGAAAGTGATTCCTCGCTGATCACTTACACCTCGGATACTTCATCGCATGAATTGAATATCGTTCAACGTATCGATTTGCTGATGATCAAACACCGTGATGGAAAAACAGAGCAGTTCTATCACAACGATACGATGATCACGATGAACGGATCGTTCGTGCTTTGCAAGATCCTCGAGATCTCGCCCGATTTCATCACTTCCTTTTCCTACAATGGAAAAGTGAACGACCTGGTGATGACTTCCACCTCGGAGATTTTTATGCTGCGGATGAATGACGGTTCCACACAACTGATCGATCATCACGCGGCAAACATGAGTGGCCAGGATTCCTACAAACTCGGGGAAAAAGACGCGAGGAAATATTTCAAAACGTCGAAAGGTGCGATCGCCGGATCTGTTGCCTGCGGAACCGGAACGTATGTTTATTTCACAGGCCTCGTGGGCGAGGTCTTCGTTGCCCGCCAGGCTCCCGCTAATCTTCATAATCAACAGAACCCGAATGATCAATTGCTCGACTCAAATCCTGATTATCGTTCCGGTTATCTTGTCGTGGCGCAAAAAAAGAAGAAGAAAGATTGCTGGAAAGCGTATGGCTGCGGAGTGCTGCTTCCTGTTGCCGCTATCGTTGCGGTGGGAATGGCCTTTAATGGCGACTTTTAGGATCCGTGATCCTTTCATTTCAGAAAACCGGTGCTGCTTGTCCGGTTTTTTTCATTGCAGAACATTATCTTTACGGAAAATATTTCCCAATGAAAAAACTCCTCTACTTTTCCCTCGCCGGATTCATTTCCTTTTCTTTCATCGCCGATAAAAAAGCCTATTCCATTTTTGATACGAACGGAAAGATCTCTTCTTATGATGATCTTCTGAAAGCGGCTGAATCGTCAGACGTTGTTTTGTTCGGCGAAGAACACGACAACCCGATCATTCACTGGCTCGAGCTGGAATTGACGAAAGATCTCTACGCAGCCAAAAAAGACAAGCTCGTGATGGGTGCCGAGATGTTCGAATCGGATGATCAACTCATCGTGGATGAATACCTGGCCGGAAAACTTTCGGAGAACACCTTCAAAGATGAAGCGAAACTCTGGTCGAACTACGCGACGGATTACAAACCACTGATCGAGTTCGCGAAAGAAAATCACGTTCCTTTCATCGCTACCAATATTCCGCGCCGTTACGCCAATCTCGTTTACAAACGCGGATTGAAGTCACTCGACAGCCTTGCGCCTGATGCGAAGAAATTTATCGCACCGCTTCCGATCAAATACGACAGCACCGTTCGCGCTTACAAAGAAATTTTCGAGAACGCAGGCGGACATGGCGGACAGAATCTGCCGATGTCACAAGCGGTGAAAGACGCGACGATGAGTTATTTCCTTCTGAAGAATTTCTCTGCCGGAAAAACATTCATTCATTACGAAGGCGCTTATCACAGCAACAATCATTCGGGAATGGCCTGGTATCTTTCTCAATCGAATCCGAAGCTGAAAGTGCTGGTGATCTCCTCCAACACACAAGCGTCGGTCGATGCGCTCGAAGATGGTAATACCGGATCCGGTGATTACATCATCAGCGTGATCGAGTCGATGACGCGAACGATGGAATGACCGTTCCCGCCAAAGGAATGCAAAAACGTGCACCCGACATCCTGTATTTCCTTCTGTCGGTTGGTTTACTGATCGCCGCTGCTGCCTGGAACGGATTTCCGCTTTTGTATTCCGACACTGGAACCTACATCGCATCCGGTTTTGAATTTCAGCCTCCTGTCGACCGGCCGATCACGTACGGCATCTTTCTCTTCCTCACAAGCCTTGGCGGCGTTTCACTCTGGCTGACGATCATTTTTCAATCAGCGATCCTCGCATGGCTCATGCTTGAGCTGACAAGACATTTTGTGAAAGAGAAAACTGCGTTAGTAAATGTTGCGATCATCGCAGTGCTTGCACTTACCACCGGACTTTCCACCGTTGCATCGGAAGTGATCGCCGATGTTTTCACACCGATACTCGTCCTGTCATTTCTTCTTCTCATCCTGGATCCGCACATGGGAAAATGGAAAAGATCTGCATTGTATTTTCTGGTCTTTTTTTCTTCCGCTACGCACATTTCTCATTTTCTCATCGCCATATCGTTTGTCTTTCTTCTTGCCGCGCGGAAGATCATCCTGAAAAAAAGAATGGAGCTTTCATGGAAGCGGGTGTTCGTGCTGCTGTTTGTCATTGTGCTTTCATTCCCGCTCCTCTCTACTTCCGTCACCAAGTCAAGCCACGTGTTCCTGATGGGGCGTCTCGCGGAAAGCGGGACATTGCAGCAGTATCTCCATGACAGCTGTGCTTCAAAACATTTCGCGCTCTGTGATTGTAAGGATGTAATCCCGGAAAGCGCCGACGATGTCATCTGGCAGAAAAATAATTCAGCACTTGCACAGGCCGGCGGATGGCAGGGTAGCAAAACAGAAATGAACAGGATCATCCACGACATTTTCACGACCCCGCATTATCTTTTCCTGCAAATGAAAAGCAGCATGAAAGAGTTAGGCAGGCAATTGTTCACCTATGGTTCCGGGGAAGGCCTTGTCGCTTATGCAGACAGCATTCCTATGCGCGTTGCGTTGAAAAAATATTTTCCTTCCGGCCATGAACATTATCTTCATTCAAAACAGCGTGAAGGAAAAATGGACAAGCCTGTTGCATTCAATCTCCTTTCAGATATCGCCGTCAAACTTTCACTGGTGATACTGGCGATCTCATTTTACCTGCAGCGGAGAAATAAATTATTCATCCGTGTTTCGCTTTTCCTTCTCGCCGGATATTTCCTGAACTGTTTTATCTGCTCATCACTCGTAACGGTCGCAAACCGATTCGGTTGCCGGCTCATCTGGATGATCCCTTTTCTTTGCCTGCTGCTGCTTGCCCAATGGCTGGAACAGCGAAAAATAAAATCAAATGCGTAATTATCTCCGGCAATACTGGTTGATGTTACTGGCGGCTGCCGGGGTGAGCCTTATTTTCCACTGGAGAATTTTTCATCTCGACCTGCTGGGTCAGCACGTGTGGCGGCAAACACAAACACAACTGAACATCCGGAATTTCTCGGAAGGAAGTTTGAACATTCTCAATCCGCGGATCAACCAGATCGATCTCGGAACAACCGTACACCGCATGGAATTCCCGCTGATGCAATGGTGCATCGCGATCGTGGACCGGATCTTCGGATATAGCATTTTCATCACGAGGCTGATGATGTTTCTCATTGGCATACTCGCGATGGCCGGAGCAGGATTTTTCGCGAAGAATATTTTCAGTCACAAATATGCGCCAGCCATTTTCATCTGGGCGTTCACATTTTCACCGCTCTTCTATTATTACACCTTGAATCCATTACCGGACGTTGCAGCACTCGGCCTCACACTTTGGGGATGCGGATTCTTTTTCTCCTGGTGGAAGACTGAAATAAAACGGCACCTGGTTTTCACCGGGATCCTTTTCGCTTTGGGCGCATTATTGAAACTTCCGTTCATTATTTATTTTATTCTTATTCCTCTCGCTGTTTTCTTCAGAAGAAATCGTGGCACGAAATATATTTCCGGATCACTGGCACGCGGAATGACATGGATCATTTTTCCTTTGGCGTGGTACAGCTGGGTCATTCCGCAATGGACGAACAATCCTGTTGTTTCCGGAATTCTTGATGCGGACAACAAACAGGTGCAGGGGCTTCTGAATTATCTCTGGGGAAATTTCAGCTCCACTCTTCCCGAGATCCTGATCAATTACGCTGCTGTTCCGTTATTCCTCGCGGGATGCTGGTTCATTGGAAAAAATAAATTGTTCCGCGAAAAAACATTCGTGCTGGTGTGCACACTTTCATTGCTCATCCTCGCCTATTTCATTTTCGAATTGAATCTCATCGCGGTGAATCACGATTATTACCTCTTCCCGTTTTTACCAATGATATTCCTGATCGTAACGTATGGCGCGACACAATTATTGAAAGTAAAACCCGGAAATTATTTTGTGATCTTCTGCCTGTGGGCGTGCCCGTTCGCGGCGTACCTGCGCATGGATAATCGCTGGGACATTCAGAAACCGGGATTCAATAAAGAGCTTTTGTTCCAGGCGGAGAATCTGAAAAAGATCATTCCGGAGAACGACAGCATCATCACGATCGGTGATCAGTCGGCGAACATCTGGTTTTATTATCTCGACCGGAAAGGATGGAGTTACAACGAGCCGCTGAATGTCGATTACATCGGCGACAGGATCCGCGATGGGGCGAAGATCATCATCACCGATTCAAAAAGTGCGGGAGACACGATCCTTGCGCATGCCAAACAACTGAATGCGTCGGGCATCATGAAGATCGGGAGTTTTCAAGTGATCAGTGTGAAATAACGCTCAGAGCTTTTTGTTCAGCTCTTCCCACTCTTTCATTTTCACATCGAGCGTATCTTTCATCTTCTCGTAATTCCGGAACAATTCCTTGTCATTCATCACCGCCTGGTATTTTTCAGGATCATTCAGCTGATCGTCTATCGCAAGAATATCTTTCTCGAGTTTGGTGATCTCTCCTTCTATTTTGTGAATGCGGTTTTTGATGTGATTGATCTCTTTCTGTTTCGCGCGGTATTCCTCGCTGTCTGAATTCTCTTCCGCTTTCACAGCAGCTTTCGCAACAACTTTCGCCGTGGCTTTCACTTCAAGTTCAGAGAGATGTTCGATCTTTCTCGTTTTGATGAATTCGTAAACATCTCCGATATGCTGTTTCACATTACCATTCCTGAATTCAAAAACTTTATTGGTCAGCCCCTGGAGAAAATCACGGTCGTGCGAAACGATCACGAGTGTTCCGTCATATTTCAGCAACGCATTCTTCAGCACATCTTTCGAACGGATGTCGAGGTGATTCGTCGGCTCATCCAGCACCAGCAGGTTATTCGGATGAAGCAGCAGTTTGCACAATGCCAAACGTGTGCGTTCTCCGCCGGAAAGCACTTTCACTTTCTTCTCGGTGTCATCGCCGCTGAACAGGAATGATCCGAGCAGTCCGCGCACCTGCTTGCGCATATCACCCACCGCAAGTTCATCGATCGTTTCAAAAACCGTTTTATCCGGATCCATCATATCGGCATCATCCTGCGCGAAATACCCGATGCTCACACTGAATCCCGGTTTCACATGTCCCTTCGTCGCCGATTCGCCATTGATCATCCGGATCATCGTCGATTTTCCTTCGCCGTTCCTTCCCACGAAAGCGATGCGGTCTTCACGTTCAATTTCAAAATTCACATCGTGGAAAATGATTTTATCGCCGTATGCCTTCGTCGCATCCTTCGCTTCCACCACCACTTTTCCTGAACGCGGCGCCGGCGGAAAACGGAAACGGATCTGCTGATTGTCTTCGTTGTCCACTTCAATGATATCAAGCTTGTCGAGTTTCTTGATGAGCGATTGCGCGAACGAAGCTTTGTTGGCTTTGGCGCGGTATTTATCAATGAGCTGTTCTGTTTTCTCAATGAACTTCTGCTGATTCTTGTGCGCGGCCATCTGTGTATCGCGGCGCTCTTTTCGCAGTGAAAGATATTTGGAATAATTCGCGCGGTAATCGTGGATCTGCCCGAGCGAAATTTCGATCGTGCGTGTGGTCAGATTATCGAGGAACGCTTTATCGTGCGAGATGATGACAACCGCTCCGTAATAATCGATCAGGAAAGTTTCGAGCCACTGTATGGATTCAATATCGAGGTGATTGGTCGGCTCGTCAAGCAGCAGCACGTTCGGTTTCTGCAGAAGAATTTTCGCCAATTCAATTCTCATTCTCCATCCGCCGCTGAACTCATCGGTCAATCTTCCGAAATCCTTACGTTCAAAACCGAGTCCCATCAGGGCTTGCTCGATCTGCGCGTCAATTTCTCCACCGTCGAGTACATTCAGTCTTTCATTCGCGTCGTTCAGGTCCTGGATCAATTGCATGTAACCATCCGACTCGTAATCGGTGCGCGTGGTCAATTGTTCATTGACCCAGTTGATCTTCTCTTCGAGTTTGCGCACTTCGGCGAATGCAGTTGCTGTTTCATCAAAAACAGTTTTGCCCAGGCTCGTCGCCATATCCTGTTTCAGGTAGCCGATGGTGCAGTCTTTCGGAATGGCAATATCACCACTCGTCGGGCGCTGCTCACCGACAATGATCTTTAATAGCGTGGATTTCCCTGCGCCATTCTTGCCGGCCAGTCCTATCCTGTCGCGCTGATTGATGAGAAAAGAAATGCCGTCGTAGAGCGTAAATCCCCCGAAACTCACCGTCACATTGTTGATCGATATCATAAGGGCGCAAAGGTAGGTATTCGTGTAATGAAGTTTTAGCGTATTAGGGACAAAAAGTATGCTATCGCGGAATTTCACAGGCATAATCCCCGCACCTCAATACCTTAATACCCGATTACCTACCTTTGCCCAATGAATTCCGTCCGCAATAATGTCGTTACCGGTATCCTGATCGTGGTGGGGCTTGTGTTGCTTGCGGTGCTTTGCGTTGCGATCTGGTACCTGCGCCTGCTTTTTCTGTATGTGATCATCGCGGCGATCCTCACGCTCATCACGCGTCCACTCGAAAAATTGCTCGAGCGCATCAAATTCGGGAAAAGAAAAATTCCGCGCGGGTTAAGAGCGGTCACTGTATTGCTGAGTATTTACCTGGTCATTTTCATTTTCATCGCCATTTTCATTCCGCTTTTCATGAATGAAGGAAAGATCCTGGCGAATGTGGACACCACCAAACTGACCACGGCTTTGCATGAACCCATTTCGCAGCTTGATTCACTTTTCCGCGGATTCCAGCATGGAAATGACAAGCAGTCGCTGGAACAATACGTGCAGCACGTGAGCAGCGATATGCTGAATGCGACACAGCTTTCATCGCTGGCGAACGGAATAACGAATTTTGTAAAATCATTATTCGTCGCG
>DATJEX010000146.1:0-20068 GCA_035496135.1 Bacteroidia bacterium | reverse complement strand
AAGCAAAATTCCTCGGTGGCTGCACATCGGCAGGAAGTGAACTCACTTCCCTGGTTCAATAGTTTTTGCCTTCATTGTTCCGATAACAGCGAGAGCGATCGTTACGAGGTAAATCGCCAGCAGTAGAATACCAAAGATCATTCCTCCGGTTGTTTCCATTAATTCCATTACCGGAAGCAAACCATACCATGACAATCCGCCGGCTTTGAATAAAATGAAGTACATCATTGCGGGCAGATAGAGCAAATTGAAAACGGAGATTCCCGCGATCACCCAGCCTGTTCGTTCTCCGGGACGCGCAAATTTCCGTATCGCCAGGATCAGTGCAGACAGAATGGAAATCAGAAAACAAAAAAGAACCGCGATCGAAAATGGGAAAACTTTCAGGACAGAATCAAAACTGTTAACCATGAGTTGATCATATTCCTTTTCTTCAGTGGGTGATACCACATGGGAATTATCGGGTGGGTTTATACTGTCGGCAATGTGTTTTACGCTGTCCTGCCAATGAAGATCGATGGACAGGTACGGGTTGATGGAATCGGCTGTAGAGTCCGCATTCAACGTCGGTTGGCGGGGATTCTCAATAAAATTATTTCGGTACGCATCGAGATCCTGAAATATATTGGGAGTCTTTACGGGCCAGAAATAAAAAACGCAGATCGGCACCGCTGTGAAAAACACGATATAGGAAAGAAAAAAGATCCAGCGTTTCATCATCACAACCAGGTTTGTTCATTCAAAGGTAGGATGTTCGGGGACAGATGTTGCTGAACAATGACCAATTTATCAATGACCAATGTCCAATGGCTTCTTACAATTGGCAATTGTCAAATTGGTAATTGACAATTAAAATTTCACTGTTACCTGGAACGCAAAATTCCTTGGTGGCTGCACATCGGCGGGGCGTGAACTTACTTCCCGGTTCAGGAAATTATTCACGAGAAAATTCACGCGCACATTATCATTCACCTGGTACATCAATCGCGCATCAAAAACAAGATCTCCTTTGTTGAAACGCGCGCGGTAATTCGCGATGCCAGGCAATGTGTGCGCAACAACCGGATCAACAAAAACTTTATCGATGTTCTCCATGAAACTGTTGTAACGCATGCTCGCACCGAGCGTGAATTTTTTATACCCGACTTCTCCGTCGAATTTCGCGAGATGCCTGTAACGGTATTTCAGAACATTGTAATACGCCGTTCCCGCTCCCGGTGTAGCTATGTTTGTGTCGCGCTGTTCATTCCAGATAAGT
The DNA here is from genome assembly GCA_035496135.1 of Bacteroidia bacterium. Taxonomy (GTDB): domain Bacteria; phylum Bacteroidota; class Bacteroidia; order Palsa-965; family Palsa-965. The sequence goes on along the minus strand of DATJEX010000146.1, from coordinate 18,810 downwards.
GAAACAGGATCCATGTACGTGTAACCTGCGAGAACAGACACATCGAGTACACCGATCTTTCCCTGTCCCATGAATGAAACATCCACGCCGCGGATCCGTGTGCTTCCGATGTTCACCGACTTGAAACCGAAACCGAAATTCGGATCGGTGAAGAGTCCGCCCCATTGGCCGAACGCGAATTCCATCATGTCGTGATACTGCATCCAGTAAATGGAAGCATCAGCGAATCCTTTCCACTTCGCGCCGAGCACAACACCTTGTTTTATTCCGATCTCCGCCGATTGACCGCTCTCCGGTTTCAATCCGCTGTTCGGATAAATTTCAAGTCCAGATGCATCGGTGCGGATGAATTTTTCCGCGATGCACGGGAAACGATAGCCCTGTCCGTAGGAAATGCGCAGGAATGTCGCTTCGCCAGCCTGGTAATTCACACCAACGCGGATCACAGGACGGAATGGAAGTGTGAGCAGCGTGTCACCTTTGTGAATGAGATCGTATTGTGTTGCGATCGTGTCGAGCCGGTAATATTCTCCGCGCACGCCGAATGTCACGAAGAGACGATCGAAAAATCTTTTATCGAATTGCGCGTACGCCGACATGTTCGCCGAATTGTGACTCACACCACTGCCGAACAATAAATTCCCCAATGGCGTTGGTTCCGCTGCATTCGTTCCCGGATAAAGATCGGCAGCGACAACCGCTCGCGAACTGACGAGTCCGCTCGTGACAGTGACACCACATTTGAATTTGTACTGGAACTGGTATTCGCCATAGAGGAATCCGGCAATAGCTCCCTGTTTGGTGTCATTCTTATTCGTCGTCTGGTAATATCTCGTGCGGATGGTGTGACGGAATCCCTTCGGAGAAAAATACGTGATGTACGGATCGATGTTGAAGCGGTGATTGTTGTATTTCTGCAGCGTGCTGTCGGCAGGTGTGTACGCATAATGTTCATCGTACCAGAGAATGAAAAGTCCTCCGCGCGTCTGCATCATGTTCGTGTTGACACCGAAACTGAGTCCCTGTATTTTTTTGCAGCGGTAACGCAGATTCACATTCAACCGCTCGCGCTGTTCTGTCTCGAGATAGCGATATCCTTCATCGTTGTAAAGATGTCCGCCAATGACAAGATCGAGATTCCCGATCTGGCGCATGTGCGAAAAATTGATGCCGCTGAAAGTCGGATTATTATTTCCCCACCAGCGCAATGAATCTCTTTTCGGATCGCCGTAAAAACCATTGATGAGCGAGATCGTCGTTTGCGGTTTATCCGTTGGATACGCTGTTCTGAAATGAATGACGCCATTGAGCGCGGAAGAACCGAACACTGCAGAGGACGCACCTTTCATCACTTCCACCTGCGACACATTTTCTATCGGGAGATAATTCCATTTCACATCGCCAGCATCGCCCGACAACATCGGCATATCATCCACTACGAGCAACACGCGCGAACCGCTTCCGTAACTGTAACCACTTCCACCACGAATATTCGCTTGTCCGTCCGTCATGCTCACACCCGGAACCTGGTCCATGATATTTTCCATGTTCGTCGTGCCTTTGTTATCAATGAGCTTTGGTTTCAGCACTTCCATACTCACGGGCACTTCACCGATATTCTGCTCGTAACGCCCGGAAGAAATGACCACGATATTCATGGTGCGCGAAACATCAACGAGTATCACATCGAGCGTATCTGTCGTTCCCGAAACAGCAGTGATCTCCCGTTTTTCTTCACGATAACCGATGTAATGAAATGAAATGGTCTGGGTTCCCGGTTCTACTTTCAACGTATATTTTCCATCGACATCCGTCACCGTTCCTACAGTGCCATTGGAAATGACAACACCGATGAGTGCTTCGTCGGTAGCACTGTCTTTCACCATTCCACTCACAAAAGTCTGCTGGGAAAACAAGGGGCTGCATGCGGCGCAGATCAGAAAGAAAACAAAAGAAAGTTTTTTAATTCCCATGCTTTTGTATTTTTGCGGTGTCCGCCGGAGTAAGAACATACCCTGGCGGATATTTTTTTGGGGCCTCTGTTAAATAAAGAATTTGCAATGTATATATTAAGATTTGTACTTACAATATGGATTTCGACGAACAAGTATTCCGGGTCGCTCTAAATATGCTGCCCGGTGTAGGACCGGTAACCGCCAAAAAATTAGTAGCGTACTGCGGCAACGCAAAACAGGTTTTCACAGAGAAGAAAAAAGATCTGCTGAATGTTCCTTACGTCATTCCGTCGGTGGTAAAGGCGCTGAAGGATAAAACCATTCTTGCCCGTGCAGAAAAAGAAGTTGACTTCTGCAGTAAGAATGATGTGCAGATCCTTTATTACCTCGATGAAAAATATCCGAATCGCCTCAAGCAGTGTTTCGACAGCCCGGTCGTACTTTATTTCAAGGGAAACGCCGACCTCTCGCAACGAAGAACGCTTGGCATCATCGGAACAAGAAAACCGACGGAATACGGAACTGCACTCGCAGAAAAACTCATCGCGGAAATTGCTGATGCGGAAATTCTCGTCGTGAGCGGGCTGGCATATGGCGTGGATGTGTGCGCGCACAAAGCTGCGTTGAAAAATAATATTCCCACCATTGGCGTACTCGCGCACGGACTCGATGCAATGTATCCCGCCATTCACCGGGGCACGGCGAATAAAATGCTGGAGAACGGTGGGCTGCTTTCCGATTTTCCGAGCGGAACAATTCCGGACAAAGAGAATTTTCCATTGCGTAACAGGATCGTCGCGGGATTGTGCGATGCGATACTCGTAGTGGAATCGGGCGAGAGCGGTGGATCGATGATCACGGCCGAGTTCGCGAATAATTACAATCGCGATGTGTTTGCTTTTCCCGGAAGAGTCGGCGATGAATTTTCAGCAGGTTGTCACAAGCTCATTAAGAATCACAAAGCGGCGCTCATCGAATCGGCGAACGATCTTTTGAAATACATGGGTTGGGATGAAGCGCCGAAAAACAAAACGGTGCAGCAATCTTCATTGGCACTCCAGCTTTCGGAAGACGAACTGAACATCGTTGCGAAAATGCAGGGACAGGGAAATGTACACATTGATGAACTGTGTACAACGACCGGATTTGCAATGGGAAAATTATCGGCGCTGTTACTGACGATGGAATTCGCAGGAGCGGTGAAGAGTTTGCCGGGGAAGTTTTACAGGTTGAATTGATTGACACGACCTTCACGGATCATAGCCCACCGATTAATCGGTGGGCTATGACAGGTGTTGCTTTCCAAAACATTTTGATTTACCTTTCTTCACCAGACAAAACCCGGCTCTACTCACACAAGAGAATCATTTCGTTCAATCTCCGTCGAATTAAACGGAAGGCTGTCCTCCTTCACAAATGAATTTTTCTCCAAAAATATTTTCAAGCGCCACGATTCAACGGAGTGTTCATTTGACACTCTTTGTTTTGCTCCTGTCTTCAACGGCGCCATTGCAGGCACGAATCATTCGCGGACATGGAAACGATTCCGCTTCAACTTCATTCACTCCTGTTTTCGCCAACGTCGGAATGGGATTCGGTGATATCATCGCGGTGCGTTATGGTGCTACGATGGATCTGCATCAAAAATTCACGATGGGAATCTGCTACACGTATTATGCGCACGACGGCGTGAATGGAATCCCCTGCACGACAAACATTGCGATGCACTATTGTCCGAGAGGAACGGCGCACTTCATTGAACTCGGCGCGGGAAAGACGTTTTACTCCAAAGGAAGGATCTCTCTCGAAGCGATCGGCGGAATTTCATGCACCATTTATGACCGGCCCACAGGTTATGATTCAGAAGTCTATTATGTCGGAAACTATGGGCCCTACACGAAATACGATTACCATTATCACACCGGTGTAGCTCCGGGAATTTCGGCGCGCGTGCGTATGAATATTGTCTTCTTCCCCGAACTCGGTTTCGGTGCAGGCGCATTTGTCAATTACAATAAACTGTATCCTTCAGCCGGAATAATGGCGGATCTGCTGATAGGGAAAATGAAGTTCTGATTGGTAGGGACACGAAGCTTCGTGTCCCTACCAATTTTATTACATTTGCCACCCATTTAATTTTTTATATGAACGATATTAATACTTTCAGACAGAGAAAATCCATTCGTCTTCAGGGTTTCGATTATGGCTCCTCCGGGGCATATTTTATTACTATACTGAGTTATAAAAGGAGACACCGATTCAGTGCTATAAAAAACGGGGAGGTTTTACTTTCACCGATTGGCAAGATCATTCGCGAAGAATGGCTGAGTACAAAACTCATCCGCGATTATGTGACACTCGACGAATTCGTGATCATGCCTGATCATTTTCACGCCGTTCTTTTTCTTCATAAAGGTTCCGATGAACCAGATCATTTACGGTCAACAGGAACATATCTTCATTTCCCCGATGGTTATAAGAATGCACTTGGCCCGCAATCTCATAATCTCGCGTCAATTGTCAGGGGGTTCAAATCATCGGTTACTCAAAAAGCAAAACTTTCAGGCGAAGCAACACCTATATGGCATGGAAGATATTATGAACGAATTGTCCGAAACGAAAAAGAACTGGACAAATTCCGGCTGTACATTAAAAATAATCCGCATAAGTGGGGAACAGAAGATGAGCATCCATTTGTTCCGAATAGGGCGGCATAAATTGGTAAGGACACGAAGCTTCGTGTCCCTACCAATCAAACACTGATCTTCGCTGCCACACTCTTCGCCTTCTCCACGATCTTCTTCACATCACTTCCAATAACATCCCACGCGAGCGCGACCGCCATACGCCTGTACGGACGCGTGACCGGTTTGCCGAAAATTTTCACGTCCACATTTTTTTCACAGAGCGCTTCTTCCAAACCGGAAATTTCGGGAACGCCTTCTTTCGACGCGAGCACCACTGCGCTTGCACCTGCACGCAGAAGCGAAACATCCGGAATGGGTAACCCTAATATGGCGCGGAGATGCAATTCAAATTCATTGAGCGGGCACGTGTTCGCGAGCGTGACCATGCCCGTGTCGTGCGGACGCGGAGAGAGTTCCGAAAAATAAACGCCGTCTTCCGCCAGAAAAAATTCTACGCCCCAGATGCCGTAACCGGTGAGCGCACGCGTCACTTTATCTGCCATGTCCTGCGCTTCTTTCAGATGTTGTTCTCCCATCGGATGCGGCATCCAGCTTTCCTGGTAATCGCCGCGCTCCTGCCGGTGACCGATCGGTGGACAGAAAAGTGTTTTACCATTTTTCTGCGTAATGGTGAGCAAAGTAATTTCTGATTCAAACTTTACGAATTCTTCCACGATCACTTCCATCAGGTCACCGCGTGTTCCGCTCATTGCGTAATTCCACGATTTGTCAATGTCAGCTTCTGTCTTCACCACACTTTGTCCTTTCCCCGAAGAAGACATCAGTGGTTTCACCACACACGGAATTCCGATTGCGTCGATCGCTTCACGGAATTGTTCGAGCGTGGTCGCGTATGCATATTTCGCTGTGCGTAATCCAAGTTCACGTGCGGCCAGATCGCGGATCGCTTTCCGGTTCATGGTGTAATTCGCAGCACGTGCACTCGGCACAACCTGTATTCCTTTTGATTCAAAATCATAAAAACGTTCGGTGCGTATTGCTTCAATTTCGGGAACGATGAGATCGGGTTTGTGTTTCGCTACAACAGCGTCGAGTGCATTTCCGTCGAGCATGTTGATCACTTCCCGTTCATCCGCCACTTGTTGCGCGGGTGCATCGTTGTAAGAATCAACAGCGATCACATACTGCCCGAGACGTTTTGCCGCGATGACGAATTCTTTTCCGAGTTCACCGGAACCGAGGAGGAGGATCTTCTTTTTCATAAAGGGAACGAATGACTAATGGCTGCGAATATACTAATTACAGATCGGGCTGATCACGCGAATGAGCTTTCCAGGAGTCATTGGGCACGTAAGGATATCTGTGAATGTATTTGTACCGGGTTCTTTACTTCGTAAATTGTATTCATGAAAAGAACCCTTACCCTGATCGTTTTCATTTGTTGCTGTCCATTTGCAAAGGCCCAATCGTGGGCGGCACCGGGCGCGACGTGGTATTACAATTTTCAATATTTCTCGCAGGAGGGTTACGAACGGATCCAAAACACCGGCGACACCGTCATTAATTCAAAACAATACAACAAACTTCAGATCTATCGCCAGTTCTTTGATCAATCGAGTCAAACGAGCGGCAGTTATTATGTTTCCCAGCTGGAGTTCACACGCGAGGACAGCGGCGTAGTGTACAACTACAGGGATTCCGCGGATTATGTTCTGTACGATTTCAACGCGCAGCCCGGCGATCATTGGGTGGTACACGGAGATCCGCAATTCCAGACTGGAATATGTGACACCGAAAGTATTTATGTGGACAGTATTTCCACAACAGTGATCAACGCGACAACACTCCGGGTGTTATACACTTCATCTCCTGGAAATAAAATAACTTTTATGGGCCCCATCATCGAAAAGATCGGTTGTTCGGCTTATATGTTCCCTTACCAGAATTGCGTTACAGATGTTCCCGAAGGATATGGTTTACGCTGTTATCTCGACAGCGCCAACTGGAATTATCATGATCCTTATTATGCGAATATGACACAACTGTTCGGTTGTGATTACATAACGGATGTTCATTCCTATCAAGTCGATCAGGCTTTTGAAATTTTTCCGCAACCTGCCAATACTTCCATTACGATAGGAATTCCGGGCTTCGCATCCCGCAATGAAATTATTTTCATCAAAGATGCGGAAGGAAAAATTCTGAAAACAATTCCAATTACTTCGTCAAGGCAGCAACTATCAGTTGAAGATCTTGCCGACGGAATTTATTTTATTTCTTCCTCCGGGAATGATCTCTGCCCGCAAAAGTTCCTGGTCATTCACTGACCTCCCCTCGCCTTCCAGCAGACTTCACCAACACTATCGATCTCCGTTTTCGTTCGCGGCTTTCCGTTTCCTGATCCCGGAAAAACAGCATACTGCACACTGTCCGCAACTCCTCCATAACGCGGAGATGAATCTATCTTCAGAATTTTTGCCAGCGCGATCGAACCTTCACCGATCTTATCCGCGGGGCCAACGTCAGCGAAAATCGCGTAGGAAGAAATTCCATTGCGCAGATTCGTCACACGTGCGACATCTCCTTTTTTCACGAGCGCAAGAATTGTTTTATTGTTCGGCAGAACGAAATACGGAATGACTTCGGCGTTCACATAACGCGCAGGATCATTCTCCTTTTTTGTTCCATCGCAAAGTGAAGTAGTGGAAATATAAAATCCCGGACAGGGACAAGTGGAATCCTGCACGAATGGATCTCCGTTTTTACCGGTAGCGATGCCCCACCATTTTCCGTTTGCTCCGGCGGCATACAACGGATCGAGTCCGCTGCTGTCGTCGGGGTGATACGCGCGCGGCGATCCATCGGCGTCAATGTTCATCCCGGAAATAAATGAAATGACATTCTGGATCGTGTCCATGAAGATCTTTTTACTTCCGATCGTCGTCAGCAGTTTCCTGTTATCCTGGTCCGCTTTGAAGGATAAAAGCAAAACAATAATGATGACTAAAGGAAGCACTGGTCGCATAGGAAACAAACGCAGAAAAGCGCCCTGTATTTTCTTCAGGCAGATTTCATTGGAATACGGATACGGAAAGTGGTTCCGACATTGAGTTTACTTTCCACGTCGATCTTTCCGCCGAGCATCTCAATGTATTTGACGACGATGCTCAATCCAAGACCCGTGCCCTGGATATTCGTAACGTTTTTCCCACGGAAGAACCGCTGGAAAAGATGTTTCATATCATCTTCACCTATACCGATCCCGTTGTCACTCACTTCTATTTTCAGTTCCGTCGGCGTGATGCCTGTCTTCACTTTTATCTTTTTTCCTTCACCGGAAAACTTGATGGCGTTCGAAATAAGATTCAGGAAAATATTCCGCATCACTTTTTTATCCGTCACTACCGTGTTCGTTTCCCCGGCATGCGTATAATCGATCTCCTGTCCCGGTTTGAGAATTCCGTGCATTTCGTCAATAATTCCCTTCACGAATTCGGCGAGGTCAAATGATTCATCAACGGTCACGACCATTCCTTCTTCGAGTTTGCTCAGTGAAAGCACATCATTCAGCAAATCCGTCATTCCCGTGATGGCTTTCTTGATCCTCGCAAAATGTTTATCCATCTTCTCCTGGTCTGCCGTCTTCGAATAACGCTCCAGCAGCGAGAGCGAAGAAACAATCGTGGTGAGCGGCGTGCGGAATTCATGCGAAGCCATCGACACGAACCGCGATTTCAATTCATTCAATTCCTTTTCTTTCTCCAGCGCGATAGAAAGTTCCTGCTTCGACTGGTGCAACTCGTTCATCGCTTTCTGGAGGCCGATCGTTCTTTCTTTCACACGATCTTCCAGCACGGCGTTCAGTTTGACAATTTCCTTCAGACTTTTTGCCTGCTCAATACTGTAACGGATGGTGCGATCGAACTGATCGGATGAAATTGTTCCCTTCACGAGGTAATCCGCCGCACCGGCTTTCATCGCTTTTTCGTCAATGAGCGGATCGTTCTGACCGGTCATGAGAATAAGCGGTTCTTCAATTCCGATTTTTCTCGCTTCATCGATCAACTCGAGCCCGGTGTGCGCGCCAAGACGATAGTCCACGAGATAAACATCATATTTTTTTTTCCGGAATGCTTCAACACCTTCTTCGAAAGTCCCCACCCAGTCGATCACATATTTCCGATGAACAATGGAAGAAATGATATCCCTGGTGATCAGGTAATCTTCCTCATCATCATCGATCATCAGAATGTGGATCTTCTCCCCGCTCATTTGTCTTTTCCCGAAGGCAGTTCTACGATCTCGAACCAGTATTTATTCAGCGTTTTCATCACGTCAACCATTGAAGTGAACGTGACCGGTTTCGTGATGAAGGAATTCACACCGAGATCATACGAGCGGAGAATATCTTCTTCCGCTTTGGAAGTAGTGAGAATGATGATCGGAATGCTGCGGAGATTCTTGAACGCCTTGATCTCTTTCAGTGCTTCACGTCCGTCTTTACGAGGCATGTTCAGGTCGAGCAGGATCAACCCGGGCTTAGGATATTTCATTGGGTCTGAAAATTGCCCTTTGTGGGTGAGATATTCGATCAATTCTTCTCCGTTCTCCACCATCTGAATTTTATTTTTCAAACGGCTTTCCTTCAGCGCGTCTGCGATAAGCATACGGTCCTCTTCATCGTCATCAGCGATAAGGATCTCGATCGGTTCGTTCAGGCTTCTCATAGATTATTGTTTTGGGTTTTGATTAATGGGTTGTTTCAACGGGAGCGTCACGACGAAGGTGGTTCCTTCTCCCGGTTTGCTGTAAGCAATGATATTTCCGTTGTGGCGTAGTGCGATCTTCTTGCAGATGGAAAGTCCGATCCCGCTTCCTTCGTATTTTTTTCCATCGAGGCGCTGAAAAATATTGAAGATCCTGTCATTGTATTTTTCATCGAACCCGATACCGTTATCGCGGATCTTCAGGTTGATCATTCCCGGGCCGTAAGCAGATCTTCTGTCCACATCTTCCCAGCTGATATCGATCACGGGCGATTGATCTTCCTTGCGGAACTTGATGGCGTTGGAAAGCAGGTTCTGGAACAACTGGCGCATCTGCGTTGGCTCCGCTTCGATCACCGGCAATTTTGAACTTGTGATCTTCGCTCCTGTTTTCTCAATGGTAATTTCCATATCTGACTTCACTTCTTCAAGTACGCGGTTCAGATCGAGCGACATGAATTCCTGCGCACGCGTGGTAAGTCTGGAGAATGAAAGCAGGTCATTGATGAGATTCTGCATCCGTGATGCCGCGTTGAGCATTCGGCTGAGGTAATCTCTGGATTTTTCGGAAAGATTCGCGCCTTCCATCATCTGGATCCGGTCGCCGAACGACTGGATCTTGCGGAGTGGTTCCTGCAAGTCGTGTGATGAGATGTAAGCGAAATTTTCAAGTTCAGCATTGGAATCCTTCAGGTTCCGCGCGAGCAATTCGAGTTCGTCCTGTTGCTTTTTGCGGATGGTGATATCAATGATGAATCCAATGACGAAATTCTGTCCATTGGAGGTGAAAGGGCTTAAGCTCACTTCCACCGGGAATTCTGTTCCGTTCTTCCGTTTGCCGTAAAGCGCGAACCCGATCCCCATTTTTCTCGAATGTGGATTTTCATTGTATTGATCGCGGTGATGGACATGCTTCTCACCAAACCGGTCCGGGATAAGTATTTCTATTTTTTTCCCGGTAAGTTCTCCCGGTTCATAACCAAACATACTTTCGGCAGCAGGATTGATCCGGATAATTTCTCCCTTGGAATCCGCGACAAGAATTCCTTCACCGGCATAGTGGAATATCGCATCCACGCTGGTACCGCCGCTCAAACTGGTAGGCATTTTATGGTTGGTATTAAAGTCGTTTTTATTGATCCCCGGAATTTGCGGGAGGAGATCCTGATAAAAGTAGTGTTTTCCATAATAGGTTAATTCAGAATTTAAGGGTTAGGGATAAACTTCACAAACGCATCAACTCAGCGCCTTTGCGGGAATATCCTATTTCGGCAAAAATATCGGGAACGTACCTAACCGGTTTATGATAACAATCACCTTCCACGGCCTTTTGAAGCATGGATTGAAATACGTTTTTCATTCCGGTTTTTGTCGGAACACAATTGATAAAAACAATAAATTCGGCTGAGCTAACAGATCGAATTCAACCTGATCTTTTTATGAAGAATGAAAATCTTGCTGTGCTGAAAAAGTGGTTCGAAGGATTCAATTCGAAAAACCTTGAACTGCTGCTTTCACTTTACGATGATCACGCCGAACATTTCAGCCCGAAACTGAAAGTGCGGAAACCGGAAACCAGCGGATGGATCAGGGGAAAAGAAGAATTGAGAGCGTGGTGGAAAGATGCGTTCGACCGGTTGCCACAATTGCATTACCAGCCCAATTATTCCATAGCCGATGATAAAAGTGTTTTTGTGGAATACGTGCGAACCGTTCCCGGTGAAGATGATCTCGTGGTGGGAGAAGTGCTTTTCCTGGAGAATGGTTTGATCGTGCGTTCCAAAGTCTTTCATTCCTGAAACTTGCATTGCCCATAAAAATTTACCTTTATAAGCGAATCATCATTCTTCCATCGATCCATAAAATTCCAATATACCATGTACGGCAACTACAAAGAATTCCTCCAGGCAGAACTGAAAACAATTGAAGAAGCGGGCCTCTTCAAACGCGAACGTGTCATTACTACTCCCCAGGGAGCGGTCGTGAAAGTCAATGGAAAAGAAGTGATCATTTTCTGCGCGAATAATTATCTCGGGCTTTCTTCACATCCGAAAGTGATCGCGGCTGCGCACAAGACACTTGATGAACACGGTTATGGAATGTCGAGTGTGCGTTTCATCTGCGGAACACAGGATATTCATAAAACACTTGAAGAGAAGATCGCGGAATTTCACCAGACCGAAGACTCGATCCTTTACGCGGCGTGCTTTGATGCGAACGGTGGAGTGTTCGAGCCTTTGTTCGGAGAGAATGACGCTATCATTTCCGATGAACTCAATCATGCAAGTATCATCGACGGTGTTCGTCTCTGCAAAGCACAGCGATTCCGCTATAAGAATTGCGACATGGCCGATCTAGAAGAACAACTGAAAGCAGCTGCGAATTGCCGTTTCAAAATAATCGTCACCGACGGCGTTTTCTCGATGGACGGATTCGTCGCTCCTATTGATAAGATCTGTGATCTTGCAGATAAATACAAAGCGCTCGTGATGGTGGATGAAAGTCACGCCACCGGTTTCATTGGTAAAACCGGGCGCGGTGCGACGGAAGCAAGCGGCGCGATGGGAAGAGTGGACATCATCACCGGCACGCTCGGCAAAGCATTGGGCGGAGCGATGGGCGGATTCACCACCGGGAAAAAAGAGATCATCGAAATGCTTCGTCAGCGTTCACGTCCGTATTTGTTTTCCAATTCACTTGCGCCTTCCATCGTGGGTGCTTCCATCGCGGTCTTCGATATGTTGAGTGAAACAACAGCGTTGCGCGACAAACTCGAGCACAACGTGAAATATTTCAAAGCGGGAATGGAGAAGATCGGGCTGGAATTCAAAAAAGGAGAATCGGCAATTGTTCCGGTGATGCTGTACGATGCAAAACTCGCACAACAGTTCGCGGCGAAATTGCTCGACGAAGGAATTTACGTCATTGGATTTTTCTACCCGGTTGTTCCGAAAGGCCAGGCGCGCATCCGCGTACAACTGAGCGCGGCGCACGAGAAAGAACATCTCGACAAAGCGATCGCGGCATTTGAGAAAGTGGGAAAAGAGCTTTCGGTCATCAAGGAAAAAGTGAAATAGTTTTCGGTTATCGGTTTACTGTTCTCGGTTTTAAGTTCAAATTCACAGCATGCCCAACTCTAAACCGAAGACCGTCAACTGTAAACAATGGTAGACGAACACGGCAATTTTCCCGACCGGGAGCATTTCCGTTTTCCCAATGAAAAATTCTCTATTTTGCATCAGTGAAACCCCACTCCCGCTTCACGATTTTTGTCGCGCTCGTATGCCTGCTTCATCTGCCGCTCTTCTCGCAGATCGATTCATTATTGAACGCACTCGATCACGCGAAGCCGGATACCGCGAAGATCACCTTACTCAATCGCCTTACCTACGAATACAGAAGTACCGACACCGCCAAAGCATTCATGTATGCACGCGAGGCGCTCGCACTCAGCCGCGAATTGAAAAGCACGAAAGGATTCGGCAACACCTATTACCGGATGGGCGGCGTGTACAAATTCAAAAGGGATTTTGACAACGCGATCTCCAATTACAACCAGGCACTCCTGAATTTCAAGATCATCAACGACGCCGGTGGGGAAATGAAAACATATGGCCAGATGGCGGATGTGTACAAACAGAAAGGTGAATACGATCATGCGTTCGATCATTACGCCAAACTGAACGAGATCGCGACGAAACAGAAGGACACTTCCTATATGATCGACGCACTCGGTGGATTCGCCAATATCTATCGTTACAAAGGCGATTACGTCAATTCCCTTTCCAATTATCTCACCGCTGTACAGATGGCGGAAAGTTCAGGTGATCTGGACCAGGAATCAGGCTTGCTCACCAACATGGCGCTCGTGTACGATTACCAGGATGACACGGCCGGCGAATTGAAAGCGTACCAGCGCGCGTACGACATCAATGTTCAGCTGCACGATTCCTCCGACATGATCCTCGGGAATAATAATCTCGCGATCTTCTATTACGAGCACGGACAAAAAGCCAGAGCGGCGAAGTGTTACAATTTTTCATTACAACTCATTGCAAAACTCGGCGACGAAAGAGCAGGATTGAAATACGTAGCGCAGACGTATGAGAACATCGCGATGATGGCTTACGATTCGGCCAATTACAAAAAAGCGGAATCGCTGTACAACAAAGCACTCGATTACTGGCTGAAGACAAAACAGAAAAAAGGAATTTCCATGGCTTACGGAGAACTCGCAAGCGTGGAGATCGCGCAGGAGAACTGGAATGCAGCGAAGGATCTCCTGTTGAAGGAACTGGACCTGTGCATGGAGATCGGATACAACCAGGGAGAAATGGAAGCGAACCAGAATCTTGCGAATGTGATGTACCAATTGGGCGATTACAAAAAAGCGTACGATTACCAGGCGCGATACATTCAACTCAACCAAAGTATTACCAGTGATACAAAGTCCGCACAGCTTGCCGAGATGCAGACGAAATATGAATCGAAGCAGAAAGAAAAAGAATTGAAAGAACGGGATGAACAGATCGCACGGAACAATGAAGACGCCGCATTGAAATCGAAGATCCTTTATTCACTGGCAGGAGTGGCCATTCTTTTTCTTGCGCTGGTCATTTTCGGATGGAGACAATTCGTGCAGAAGAAACGCGCGTTCGAAAAACTGCAGGGCAAAAATGAAGAAATGCAGGAGATGAATTCGCAGATCAGCGAACAGAAAGCGATCATCGATGGAAAGAATAAAGACATCACCGACAGTATTCAATACGCCAAACGCATCCAGCAGGCGATCCTTCCGCACGAGCAGGATGTGAATACATTGCTGAAAGAGAGTTTCATTTTCTACAAACCGAAGGATATCATCAGCGGAGATATTTACTGGGTACACGAACACGGCGACCAGGTTTTTCTCGCGGTGATCGATTGCACGGGCCATGGTGTGCCGGGGGCGCTCATGAGCATCATCGCGCAGAATGCATTGCGCGCGGCGTTCACGGGAAATGAAACGCCGACTACTGCAGCAGTCCTAAGTGCCGTATCGAAGACTATTCGCGAAACATTCAGTTCACACGCACAGAATGAACAGATCAATGACGGAATGGATGTCGGTTTGTATTCCATCGACAGGAAAAAAATGATGGTGGGTTTTTCCGGAGCGAACATTCCGCTTATTCTCGTGCGGAAAAAGAACGTGACAGAGATCAAAGCGGACAAACGTTTGATCGAAGGAAATCTTTCGCGTGCCGAAGTTCCGTTCACACAACACAATTTCCCGATCGAAAAAGGCGACATGCTCTATCTCTATTCCGACGGTTACAGCGATCAGTTCGGCGGAGCATTCGAAAAACGATTCACCAATAAGGAATTGAAATTATTTCTCTCTTCCATTCAGAACTGGTCGATGCCGGAACAGAAAGAAGCGCTGGAGAAAACGTTCCTCCAATGGAAAGGCGATCTCGAACAGATCGACGACATTCTCATGATCGGCGTGCGCGTTTGAGTTTTCGGTTGCACCGTTTACGGTTTACGGTTGCGTATCCTTCTACAACTGGAAACAGAAAACCGACAACTGACAACTGACAACTGACAACTGAATTACGTACATTTATTTCCCACTGCATGATGCGCGACCGGAAATATTCTCTCTTCACGTTTGTTCCCGGATCTCAGAACCGATGGAAAATGAAATTCCTTTTCGGCTTCCTGGCATTTGCGCTTTCACTCTCACATTCACTTTCACTCCGCGCACAGTATGAATTCCGTTATAAAGTGTACGACCAGGGGAGCGGGATCCCCGGTGCGAGCGGCTGCATCACCGATACGTTCGGGTACACCTGGTTCTTTCTTCCCGATCAGCGGGGTAATGTTATCATGCGGTATGACGGAAAGAATTTCAAGAATTTCTTTTCTCCGGTAGGCGGGCGCCTCGCGCACGAACTCATCACCTTCGATAATTCAACCGAGCCATCTCCTTTCATCCGCGATCATTCCGGAAGAGTATGGTTGATGGGCGACAGTGGAATAACGGTTTTTCAGAATGGAATGAATAAAACGATCCTCACTGAAAAAGGAGGATTACCGAATTCCACCATTGTTGAAGCGATCCCGGTGGGTGAATCTTCACTCTGTATTTGTACGCTGAAAGGATTGGCCGTCGTCGATTACGCGGACGGGAAATATTCGGTGACAAAAATTGCCGGTGACGGCGTCTTCGATCTTACAGCCGAATGGAAAGACCGGATGGCAGGAAACGTTTACGGCGATTTCAGATTCCGTTTCTGCAGTATCGACCGCGACAATTTCTGGATGGTCCATCACCAGACCGATTCGCTGATGAGTACGATCACGAAAATGAATTTCACGAATGGGAAACTCTCGTTCGTCAAAAAAATTCAGGCGATGAATTCATGTACCTATGTCGCTTGTGTGGATGGAATGTTGCTGCTCCGCACCAATTCCGATGAAATTTTCCTGTACGATGAAAACGGTGTGAAAGGTGTGCTCCCCGATTACCTGCGCGTGTTCGCCGGAAAGTGCGCCAATGGAAAATATCTTTTTCTCTATTCGCAGAGTGATTCCCTCGAAGGCGCGATCGCCTATGATCTTTCTACCATTGCGATGCTTGTCAATAACCGGTCGGCGAAATATGAGACCTGGAAATTTTCATTGCGCGACATGTATCACGTGAATGCGATGTGGGGCAAGATCTGGCTTTTCGGTCCGTACACACACGAACTTTATTTCTGCGACGGAGATTCATTTGGTAAAGCGAGTGAACTCTTCAAAGGGCCCGACCTGGATGGATCGTATGCGTGGCCCTGTGATGACGGGACGATCTGGATCATGAAGAGCCAGCAGAAAAGCGCGGTGCACCTGGTCCTCGAAGAACAGACACATCTCATCAGAATTCCGGATAAGGAAGATATTTCAGGAGTGTTTCCTGTTTGCAAAGGAGAACATCCGGGTACTTTCATTCTCACCACGCAACCAAGCGGCAGTGGCTGGCTTCGGATCTCACATGTGTACAATTTATCCGGCGACCGGCTTTCTTCCATTGGTGATGTGTGGTTCGATATCACCACGTACTACAGGAAAGGCCCGGTGTTCCGCGAGTATGTAAAGAATGAAAACACCTGGAACATCGTGGAAGTGAAACACGATTCCACGCTGAGCAGGAAGAATTTTTATTTCTCCTTCCCAGCGAACGATGACAAAGGAGGAACATGGCTCATCGATTCCACTTCGCTTTATTATTACAAGGATGATTCCATCAGAAAGTTGCCGGGTACGATTCCTGAAAATACGCAGGCCGTTTTCTGGTTCGCTCCCGACCGCGTAGTGTGCGTATCAGGCAACCGCGTGATGCAGTACGACAATGGGACCTGGAAGAATTTTTTCGTTTCTACACCTTTCGAAAAATACGATCTGCAATTCGCGCAGGGCGATTATGGTGTAGGAACATTCGAAGTGAATGATCATTTTATTTACACCCTCCGGGACGGAAAGATCCATTATCCCGATTCGGTGGCATTTCCAGGAATCCAGAACAGCACGTACAGCAACATCGATGACAACGGAAGAATATTCGTGTGGGGACAGAAGAACAGCAACTACTTCCGGAAATTCTGGATGATCGATGACGATAAAACCACCGAATTCATTCTTGCTGATTCGCTCGAGACGATCAATTTCCAGGTAGCGCAGTTCAACACACCCGGAATTCCACCACCGGTTTTCGAGAGCACGACAATGTTCATCTATAACGATGCGGCGAAGTGTTACCTGCGCACGTACGATTTCGGAAAATATCTCGCCTATTTCTGGGAAGCGTACGTGAACGGAAATGACATCTACGCGAGTGGCTACGGAAAAGATGTCGTGCAGCTGAAGAATTTCAGATCGATCAGCAATTCCATCCCGCTGAGTTTCCAGGAGATCTCCTCCGGTAATTCGGAAGAATCCCTTTTCCATTCCTTCACGTGCGCATTCGGTGAACTGATCTCCATCAAATACATTTCGATCGACCCGTTCGATCAGTCCGCGGTGTATTACCAGTCGCGATTGATCGGCCTCGATTCATCGTGGTCAGCATTGACAAAGAATGAATCGTCCGTTTTCCAGAATCTTTCTCCCGGCCATTATCGTTTCGAAGTGCGTTCACGCGGATATTCCCTCCTCTGGGGAAAACCGATCAGCGTGGAATTCGACGTGCTTCCACCATGGTACCGCACCACGTGGGCGTATATTCTTTTCGGTGTTCTGTTCTTTGCGCTGATGTGGGTGGTTGTGAAACTCAACGGTCGCCGGTTGAACGCGGCGAATAAAAAACTTCAGCAGAAGATCACCGAGGCGACTTCTGAAATTCAGCAGCAGAAGAACATCGTGGAGGAAAAACAAAAAGAGATCATCGATAGCATTCATTATGCCGAACGCATTCAGCGCTCACTTCTCCCGAGTGACAAATACATTCAGAAAAAGATCGAGCAGCTGAAAGGGAATGAAGAGGATAAGCAGGAATGATCCCATTACCGAACTTTCTTCCTAATTTTCCGGTATGTATTGCTCTGTAGAATGGCTGAACAGTGAACTGGAAAAATGTCCCGACAAAATGTCGAGAAGGCAGGTGCAGCTCAATTTCCTGACTTTAGCTGCAGATTTTCTCTCCACCGAATGCAATCAGCTCCTGGATAAACTGCGGATCGAGGCTATCGCAGAAAATGATACGGAGCTCCTCGCTTACGTCATGCTGTACACCGCTTTTTCGGAGAAATCGAAAGGCAATCCGGAAGAAAGTTCGCGGATCTTCAATGAAGTTCTTGCTATGCTTCCCGGCATCCGGGATGGATTCAATTCCATGCTCATTTCACAGATGATCGCATTCGAATACTGGACTTCGGGAAAACGGGATCTCGCGTTTGAATACGCGTACAAAAGCCTTCGCATCGGAGAAAGCACAGGGACAGAAGGAGCCGGCTGGGCTTATTTTCAATTCGGCGTGTTTTATTTCGATCTCAAGGATTATGAATCTTCCATAAAATATTTCAGGTTGTCGGAAACAGAAGCGAGGAGAGAAGGAATGGTTTACCAGCTTGCCCGCACGTATTCGGGAATCGGAAGTGTTCTCATCGCGAAAAATGAACTGGAAGAAGGATTGCACTACAATAAACTCGCGCTCGAAGGATACAGGACAGTGGGACATGAAACTGCGGTGAGCCGTGCGCTGAATGATCTTGGAGTGATATCGATGCGAAAGGAAGATTATCGACAGGCCGAAACGTACCTGAAAGAGGCGCTCGACATCCGTTCCAAACTGAATTATCTGCCGGGCATAACGACAACGCAGATGGAAATGGCAAAGCTGATGAATATGCTTGGCCGTGAAGAGGAGGAAGAACATTATCTCACGAATGCGTTGCGGTTGAGTGAAAAAATAAATTCAAA
>DATJEX010000145.1:0-11897 GCA_035496135.1 Bacteroidia bacterium | reverse complement strand
AACTGATGCCGATGGAATAGTTCGACATTTCAAGTCTTGCCGCCGGGCAGATCGCGTCTTTGTAACGCCAGTATGCACCGAGCACAACTCCGGAAGATTTTTTTCTCCCGGTGAAATGCGACGCTTCCTGCGTGATGTACTTTACCATGACGCCGGTATAGATCTCATGATGTCCTGCCTGGATGAAAACATTGTAGGATGGTTCAAGTACAAGGCTGTAATTCTTGATCCCGATCTCCGCATTTCCATTCGCGACAAAACGCATCGGTAATCGCTGGTTGCCGTCCGCATAATAAGAATACACCGGCCGATTCAGATGCTGCATGCTGAAGCCGATATTGAAAATGCGCGCATCATTCGAACTGATCGTTGCGTGTCCCTGACCGTAAAACCAGGCGATGCCCGCACCGAGATCGAAGTAACTGAAATTGGAAACGTTCGTTGGCTCCATGGTCGGAAGACTGGAATTGTAATGCATTCCATCATATTGATTATCGAACATGAGTTTGTCCATCTGCAATCCTCGCTGACCGAATCCGGCATACAATCCCGCTCCGAACATATTGTGATCATCCGCGGCGATGGATCCGGAAAGATCAATTTGTCCTGTTGCAGTACTCATGTTTCCATCACCTGCTTTGTCGTCATACACATCGAGACCGACGCCCATATGACTTCCGCTTGGTTTTTTGAGGAACGCCACATCAGCGCTCACGTTGAACGTGCGGTACGGAACAGAAGAAACTGCTTTCCACTGATCCTTGTAATTCGCGATGGCGAGAATGTCGTGCGCGAAACCGGCTTGCGCAGGATTGAGCAGTAACGGAGTTTCCGTCACTTGGGAAAAGTGCACATCCTGCGCGTTCAGGGTTAGGTCACTGAACATTGTTCCGGTCGCGATGATGAGAAGTAATTTTTTCATGATACTGTTTTTTTGCTCCAGCCTTTTCGCCGCAGAGACGCGGAGATTTCGCAGAGAATTATTTTACCAGTGTGATATTGCCCTGTTGTTCGACCACGTCGCCGCTGTTGAGTGTGGCGCGGAGATAATATGTGAAGACCGCTGCTTCGCAATCTTTGTCTCGCCATTTTCCGTCCCAACCGATCGCAGGATCATTCGTGGTGAACACCAATTCACCCCAGCGGTTGTAAACGTTGAACGTAAGTATGTCGATGCAATTTCCTCTCACGAACAGCACATCGTTCTCATGATCTCCATTCGGAGAGAATGCATTCGGCACCCAGATGTCGCCGCATTGCACATCAACAAAGATGGTTACTGTATCTGTTGCAGTGCATCCGAGCGAATCGGTAACAGTGAGTGTGTAGGTTGTAGTTTGAGATGGTGAGGCTGTTGGATTCTGGCAAGTGCTGCAACTCAAACTTCCCGCAGGGCTCCACACGAATGTATTTCCGCTTCCTGTTCCGGTGAGTGTGGTGCTTCCACCGGAAGAGATCGTGGTAGATCCGGAAGCATTCGCTGTTGCAGTTCCTGCAGAACCAACGTTTACACTCGTTGTTGTCGTGCAACCGTTCGCATCAGTGATCGTCACCGAATAACTTCCGGTTGCAATTCCGGTGATCGTATCGTTGGTCGAATTGTTGTTCCACAAATAAGTGTAGCCGGGAGTTCCTCCGCTTGCATTCACGAATGCTGTTCCGTCATTTGAACCGCAACTTTCCGGAGTGGATCCTGCTGTAGAAGCGACAGCAGTTGGTTGTGTCAATGTTACAATTTGTGTTTGTGCACAACCATCGCTTCCTGTTACGGTAACGGTGTACGTTCCTGCAGCAAGATTATTCGCAGTCGCATTTGTTCCGCCGGTTGGTGACCAAGCATAGGTGTATGGAGATGATCCGCCGCTCGCGTTCACTGTTGCTGTTCCGTTGCTCGATCCGAAACAGGATGGAGTTGCGGACGATGCAAGTGTAACGGTTGGTGCTCCCGTATTTCCTACAGTAACCGTTGATGTTGTTGTGCATCCATTCGCATCAGTTACAGTCACGGAATAACTTCCGCCTGCGATATTGCTGATGGAATTCGTTGTCGCACTATTA
Organism: Bacteroidia bacterium; assembly: GCA_035496135.1. Taxonomy (GTDB): domain Bacteria; phylum Bacteroidota; class Bacteroidia; order Palsa-965; family Palsa-965. The sequence continues at coordinate 9,839 of DATJEX010000145.1, read as the reverse complement.
CTCCACAAATAAGTGTAACCAGGTGTTCCGCCACTTGCGACTGCATCGGCGCTTCCATTGGTGTTACCGCACGTCGCATCTACTTCCGTTGGATTCGAAACAAGTTGTGTTGGTTCTGTGATGGCAAGCGTTTGTGCGGACGTGCAACCGTTCACATCGGTGATGGTCACGGTATAATTTCCTGCCGCGAGATTTGTTGCAGTTGCAGCATTACCACCACTCGGTGACCAACCATACGTGAATGGTCCGCTTCCTGTTGCTGTTACTGTTCCCGCTCCGTTCGTATTTCCGAAACATGTTTCATCTGTCGTAGACTGAACAGAAGTTGTCGGTCCGCCTGCGCTTGTTACTGTAGTAATTGCTACAGTAGAACATCCGTTCGCATCGGTGACGGTGCACGAATAAGATCCTGCTGCAAGATTGATCGCCGTGAATGCATTTCCGCCTGAAGGTGCCCATGCATACGTGAGCGCGCCTGTTCCTCCGCTCGCCGTTGTTGTCGCCGTTCCGGTGCTCGCTGCGCAACCGGTTGGTGTACTCGTCGCGCTTGCAGTGATGGCTGTTGGTTCGGTAATGGTAAGTGTCTGCGCCGAAACACAGCCGTTGTTGTCCGTGATTGTCACCGTGTAATTTCCTGCTCCAAGATTATTCGCGGTTGCTGAACTTCCTCCGCTTGGTGACCAGCCGTAAGTGAATGGACCATTTCCGGTAGCAGAAACTGTTGCTGCTCCATTCGTATTTCCAAAACAGGTTTCATCTGTTGTCGATTGAACCGAAGTTGTTGGTCCGCCTGAACTGGTTACGGTTGTGATCGCGCTCGCATTACAGCCGTTCGCATCAGTGATCGTGCAGGTATACGATCCGGCAGCCAGATTATTTGCGGTAGCCGCGTTTCCTCCCGAAGGTGCCCATGCGTATGTGAAGGCGCCCGTACCTCCGCTCGCGGATGCTGTTGCCGTCCCCGTATTTCCTGCGCAACCCGTTGGTGTACTCGTTGCACTCGCATTGATCGCCGTAGGTTCTGTGATGTTGAATGATTGTGTTCCTGTACAACCGTTCGCATCCGAAATCGTACAAGTGTAATTTCCGGCAGTGATTGCTGATGATGTAGCAGCTGTTCCTCCGCTTGGTGACCATGCATACGTGTAAGATGGTGTTCCGCCTGAAGCAACCACGCTTGCAGTAGTTGTTCCTCCGTTACAAGCGATCGATCCTTGTGATGATGTTGCGGAAAGCACTGTCGGTGCTGTGATGTTGAATGTTTGTGCAGTCGTGCAGCCATTCGCATCGGTTGCAGTACATGTCCACGAACCTGCGGTGAGTCCGGTTACGCTTGTCGTTCCGTCACCAGTTGGATTTCCCGGTGTCCAGTTATAAGTGTAAGGTCCGGTTCCGCCACTCGCCGCATTCACACTTGCTGTTCCGTTCGATCCACCGCTGCAGGAAATATTTGTTTGTGTGTTTGATGTCATCGCAAGTGCAGCAGGTTGTGTGATGTTGAATGTTTGTGTGATCGTACAACCGTTCGCATCGGTTGCAGTACACGTCCACGAGCCTACTGTGAGTCCGGTCACACTTGTTGTTCCGTCACCCGTTGGATTTCCCGGTGTCCAGTTATATGTATATGGTCCTGTTCCACCACTTGCCGCATTCACACTTGCCGTTCCGTTCGATCCGCCGTTGCAGGAAATATTCGTTTGCGTATTCGAAGTCATCGCGAGTGCAGTCGGTTGCGTGATGCTGAATGATTTTGTGAGTGTGCACCCATTGGCATCGGTGATCGTGCAGGTATAATTGCCGTTACACAAGGAAGAAGCTGTCGCGCCTGTTCCTCCGCTTGGCGCCCATGAATACGTGTATGGCGAAGTTCCGCCCGAAGCAACTACGCTTGCACTTCCGTTGCAGGCTGCATTGCATGTAATGTTCACCTGCGATTGTGTTGCGCTCACTGCTGTTGCAGGTTGCGTGATCGTAACAGAAACAGTTGTTGTCGCGCTTGTCGCATCTGTTACGGTACAGGTATAAGAACCGGCACACAAGGAATTTGCTGTTGCTGCATTGCCACCGCTTGGACTCCATGAATACGTATACGGGCTTGTTCCGCCCGAAGGTGTGGCAGTAGCCGTTCCGGTGCATGATCCGAAACAGGAAATATTCGTGTGTGAAGCAGAAGCAGAAAGTACGGAAGCAACGCACACGGCCTGCATCGGATTGCAATTGCCCATGTTGTATGTTCCCATCCATTGATTACCGCACGCTGCAACTTCTCCATTCTTACAAACGGAAACGTCGTACACAACCCCGGGAGTAGTTTGTGTACTGAGCTGATTCAGGTTTCCATCGTATTTCACGATCTTGTTTCCTGAACCAACATATACGTTTCCGCAACTGTCAAGATCAAGGCCACTGCAGCCCATTGTATTTCCGCCGAAACCACTTGAGCTTATTCCACCGGGAATTGCAACGCTGGCAAGAATTGCTCCGTTAGCAGTGTTGCGTTTATCAAGTGTACTTCCATTCATCGTATAGATCGCGCTTGCATTTGCACGGATCGCACTCACGCCCATATTTCCCTGTATGGAATAACTCGGATTTCCATAGGAGAAATTGTATCCGGAAATTGATTTCCACGTTAGCACATTCGCAGCCGTAACATATCCTATCGAATCGAGCGTAAGAAAATAATATCCACCACTCGGGCACGAACACAATGAACGTACTTCCTTGATATTGAATCCTGCAATGTAGCCGACTACAGTTGATCCTGTTTGCGCTCCCGAAGCCATATTGATGGTAACTGTTACGCCACGGAAAGTCGAGGTGGATAAACTAGGCAGGTGAGTGCCTCCGATCAACAAACTGGTTTGGTCGCAATTAAAAGCGATGTGCCAATATTCCCATGAATTAAACAATGCGTTCGGATTGTTATACCACTGCGATACTCCGGCTGTATTCAATTTTCTTATTTCACCATTGGACCCACCGGTGATGAAGGAATTTCCTGCGTTGTCTGTTGCCAATGTTCCGATCCAGTAATTGGCGGTATCCCATGTGGAATTGTAAGTCCATTGGATGGTTCCCGCGCTGTTGAATTTTTTCAGACGGCAAGGCGTATCTCCTCCCCAGAAATAAGTATTCGCGGAATTATCGTGTTCGCAATCCCATATTTTATTCGAGTTGCTGAATCCGAGCGCGGAGGTTTGCTGCCATGGATCGATGAGCAGATCTTTCGTGTGATCATACGCACCGACATTAAAGCTGATCTCCGTTCCGTTCTTCACGAATGCGGATGGAATGACAGAGGAAGCATCGGCCTGGTAATACGTTGTTGGTGCATGATCGATGATATCGCCAAGCGTGGTTTCAATTCTTATTTCTCCTGCGTTATCGATGACGATCTTCTTCGCGCCTTTGTAATTCATTTTCACCTGCGAAATATCTCCGCCGGGATGAACGATGAGGGTGTATTTTATTCCGCCATTCGGATGAAAAACGAATTCCGCATCAATGTTGTTATACAGGTTATGATAAACGAGTTTCCTGAATCCGTGATTCTCATCAATGGTCGTTTCGGTTTCACCACTCTTCACCGCGTAATTGAAATATTCCGACACCTGGTCTTCACCGGTAACTTCCACTGAAGAATTTGAATTCACCCAGGTCATGTACACATCCGTGCGTTTGAAGATCGCCGATTTTTCTTCCTGCTCATGTTCCATCCAGTTGTCGGCATGAACACGATCGAAATCCGGATCATGATCCATTCCTTCCCGTGTCGGTTTCTTACTCATGAGGCAATAGGAAAATCCATCCCGGCGGAAGTAGATCATTTCCTGTCCGTTGTCGTAAGCAAAAAGGACATTCGCATCCTTGCTGCCGAGAACGGGAAATTGTCCGCGGTTCTCGATGAACACATCGGGATTATTCCATGTGCCGGTTTGCGCAAGCGGTCCGGTGTTCAGGTCCTGCGCTTTGGCAAGTGAAAAAAAGCTGAGTGCTGTGAGCAGGGAAAATGTTTTGATCGGTGTAATGATCTTCATGGGTCTTGGGTAATGGGTTGGTTTTTCAGTGCAGTCAAAAATACTCCGGCACGGGTTGATGACAAGTATGAAAAATCCTCATTCTTGGATTTCTGAACGATTGCTTTTAACTATTTTATTATAGATATTAGCCATTATTATTGGACATCTGATATTTTGCCAATGAAGCCCAAAGAAGACCTGCACCAGCTGATTCAGAGCATGAGTATGTCGGAAAAAAGATATTTCCACATCTACTCATCGCGTCACACGGTCGGTGAAGTGAACAACTACCAGCGGCTTTTCGATTTCATTGCGAAACAGGAGCGTTACGATGAAGCGGAAGTGAAAAAATATTTCAAAGGGGAAACCTTCATCCATCACCTGCCTTCTGAAAAGAACTATCTCTACTACCAGGTGCTCGATTCACTCAATTCGTTTCATCGCGAAAAAACATTTCTCTCGCGTCATTCCGCGAAACTCGCCACCATTGAGATGCTTTTTCAGCGCGGTCTTTTTCACCAATGCAAAGCATTGATCAAACGGCAGAAGAAGGAAGCCTACCTGCTTGAAAAATTCTCCGTCCTGCTTTTACTCCTCCGCTGGGAAACACTCGTTTTCATCAAAGATGAAGATGACAAGAACCTGAACAAAAGTATCTGGGAAGAATTACGTGTGCTCGAAGTGATGCGTGTGCAAACGGTGCTCACACAGATCGCATTCAACATCCAGATCCAGATCGATAAGGGGCACGCGACACCCGCATTCATCCGCGAATCGGAAAGAGAATTGAAAAAGAATCTTCCCGCGAACCTCCAGGTCAGCAGTTTCTGGACGAAATATTATTACCATTCGAGCATCGGCCTGCTCTCCTCGCTGAGAAAAGACCAGAAAAAACGGTTGCGTTCCTTCATCGAGATCAAATCGATCATGGATAATTCGCCGCAATTCATCCGCGATCTGCCTGGCATCTACCACACCAACTTCAACAACATGGTGAACGTGATGCTGCTGCTGGAAAAATATGGTGAAGCGGAAAAGATCATTTCGCTGCAGAAGAATTTCCTTACACATTATAAGATCCGCAACATCGCGCTTTCGAAGATCATCCTCGTGAATACGCTGGAGAGCGAATTATTCCTTCTCTATAAAACGAAACGCTGGAACGAGGCGACATCATTGGTCAAAGAGGCCGAACCGGAATTAAAGAGACTCGATCAGAAATTCTCTCCCCTGCTTTACGATCTCTATTTCATGATGAGCGTGGTGGAATTCAAAACCAGGAATTTCAAATCGGCCGGTAAATGGCTGAACCGGATCCTGAACATGGAACATGAAGTGCACCTGAGAAAAGAACTTTCCATCAACGCACGCTTGTTGTATCTCCTCATCATGTATGAATCACACGACGTTCTTTTTGATACACGGCTTCGCGCCACGAAGAGATATCTTCAGCAGGAACGTCAATTCACCACGCACCTCAAGATCGGTGAAGTGATCCGTTTGCTTGCGGACGGGAATGCGGGTGCGAAGAAAAAAACACTGCTGCGCCGGTATGTAAGCGAGATCAGGAGTGAAATGAAAATCGCCACGGAAGAATCGCTCAACAAACAATTTGATTTTGCTGAATGGATCGATGAGCAGATCGTAATTGTGCAGAACTGATTTTTTCAGTTATTGTTTATCTTTCAGCAAATGAAACGAAATCATTTTCACTTCCCTGTTGTTCTTACTGTTTTGCTTCTGACGTTTTTCACTTCATGCAGCAGGATACATTCGATCATCGGGCACGGCGATACAGAGTACCCGGATATATCAAATGCTTTCGCGGATCATATTTCTGGCAAAATCGATTCTGAACATACGGCACAGCCATGTGAAATATTTCAGCTGACCCTGAATGACAGCCCGGCACGAAACAACACTTTGACACCCATCATTAAAACCGATGAACATACAAGAACACTTTTACATCTTCCTCAATTACATTCTGTGACAGAACTCACCAGGTATATTCCTGAAGAGGATGAAAACGGTTTCTGGTGGTGGTTCTTTGTCATCTTATTAATTCTTCTTATTCCATTCATGTTCCCGGGAATACTGGCGATAAATGATGATGGGCAGGGTTTTACAAATGAAGTGCTGCATGTCCTATACGTATTCTTCATGTATCTTGCCATGATCGCTGAGTGCGCAGCCATAATCTTGCTTTTCTTTTTTCCGCTTTATGCACTGTTTGCTTATCTCGGCGTGTGGGCTTCTTCTTTACTTGCTGTTGCCCTTTACAGCACTCGAAAGTGATCTTCTCACAATTGATATTCATGAAGAATAAACCGGAATGAAGTTTTCATAAGGGGCGTACGAATTGATTATTTTTATCGGGGATGTCCGCACTCTTACTTCTCGAAACACTCGAGCCGCTCATCAATAAATTTTCTCCACAGGATGTGGAGGAGCGATCGCGTTTATTATATGCGTTATCGAGAGAAAAACTTCCCCATTCGAAACGGCTGAAGAAGTACCAGGATGTTCTTCTTTTCATGGCTGCTTATCCGGCGAACAATGAAGAACGGGAGGCCGTGCTTGCCGAACTCGGGCGCATGCGGGAAACGATCCTGCATCTGAGTAAAGTGAAAAAGAGTTCTGTAGATGAAGAAGGATTGATGTTCTCTCTGCTGACCACCACTTTTTCTTACGATCTGCTGAAATGGGCCGCTCGTGAATTGCCCGGCCAATTCCGTTTTGATTCGTTCGACAATAATGAAGCGCTGCCTCTATTATTCAGGCATACGCTGCCGGATACGATAAAAGAAATTCTGACGGAAGACGGAATGAATGATCTCAAGCTGATGAAACGCCTGTTCGGGAAGAAAAAATATTTTCTGCCGGGCTTGCTGAGAGAAGCGTCAGAACTGGATCATCTTCCAACACTGCGTGACCAATTGTTTGATGCACTCGGAATGAATTGCACTTTTCATCCGGATGATCATGCAGACTGCATCGCATTCAACCGGCTGGAACATTCCCCTGTTTTTTATCACAGTGATCTTCTCAAAAAGATCGATCCCCCGGAATGGCTGAACAAAAAACTTCCTTCGCCGGCGAAACTTGATACGAACCAGAAAAAAGATCTGCAGCGTGTGATCCGTATGTCTCTTCTGCTGCTGGGTAGAGAAACAGAACCTTCGACATGGATGGATGAGCAATCCATCCGCATTTTTCATCTCGAACGCGGCGTGTCTGTTTGCATTTACGGCATGACTCCCGATCACCGGCAGCCACTCGAATCCTATTTTGGATTCACCGCTTTCAAGAACGGTTACCCGATGTCGTACGGTGGTGCGTGGTTATTCGGAAAACGTGCGCTGTTCGGCATGAATATTTTTGAATGGTTCCGTGGTGGTGAATCCGCTTTCGTCTTCGCGCAACTGCTCCGTGTGTACCGGCAGTTTTTCGGAATTGATTATTTCGAAGTGGAGCCCTACCAATATGGAAAAGACAACCCCGAAGGAATTCAATCGGGTGCGTTCTGGTTCTATCACCGCTTCGGATTCCGGTTGTTGAACAAACAGCTTCACGATCTCTCGGAAGAAGAAGCGCAAAAGATCGCGGCGCAGAAAGGTTATCGTACTTCTCCGGCAGTTCTGAAAAAATTCACATCGTCGAACATTGCTTTGAATTTATCCGGTAAAAATGAAATTCCCCTTGCTCCTGCATCGATCCGGGAACGCATTGTTGAATTGATCCGCGACCGATTCAAGGGTGATTCTTCATTGGCAAAAAAGATCCTGGTGAAAGAATTTCAGAAACTCACCGGAATAAAATCCAAAAACACACTCGGGAAAAAAATTGTCGCCGACCTTGCCTTATTCATCCTGTCGGGAAATGACACGCGGTATTATGCGTCAAAGAAAAAGGATTTGCAAAAACTTGTCACGCTGAAAACGACTGACGAATCCGCTTACCAGTCACTGCTCCGGAAAATCCTGAAATAAAAAAAGCGTCCCGCTGTTCTGCAGGACGCTTTTCACTGAATTATTTTTCTCAGAGAATAACGATGTTCTCTACTTTGATCGCATCATCATCGTAGACTCCGTAAACGCGGATCTTGTGTTTTCCAACCAGTGTTCCGTCGTTCGCATGAACTTTGAAATCGTCTTCACCGTATCCATCTTCCAATGGTTCGATCTGGTTTTCTTTATCGCCATAACGGATGTGAACGATCTGTCCGTCTTCAATTCCTTTGATGTGGAGATACAGCCAGGTGTAATTTCCGTCGAGTGTTGACATCGGGATGTCGAGTGTTCCTTCAGCAGAAACGATCTTTCCCTGGAGTGCTGCAGATGCCGGGTGAGCCGCATCAATCGCTGTTACATCAAGTGTAGAATAATCCGTCGGTGTATTTCCGGCGTCTTCCACCTTGGTCACGTCGATCGTTCCGTAAGTCGAAAGATGTCCAGTAATGCGAACGTGCGCGTCAACACCAACAACGTTTCCGTTATCGAGCGTGATCTTGAGATCATCTTTTGTATAGGACGACGGCATTTCTCTCATCGTGTTCTTTCCTGTTCCGACCGGCATGTTCAGCGTCATGCTGTTCTCGGACCAGAACATTCCTTTACGCTCGTAAAAATCGACCTGTGCTGAGCTGCTCGACATATACGATGTAGATGGAAGCGCGATATAGCCTTCCACCACGATATTCTTATCCTGGTTGGCTTTATCGGCGAGTTGTGAATATTTGATCGCTACGGGTGGGGCGTTCTTGGCAGCATCAGCCGCAGCGTCCATACTGTCGGACATATGCGCAAGCGCATCAAGAGGTGATTTACGTCCTCCGCAGGAAGAGAGAATGAGTACAAGGGAAAGACCGAGGGCAGAAATGGTTTTGATATTCATGGGTGAATGTTTTTTTGCAAAACTATTAATTCCGCAATTATCACCGACCGGAAAAGCCCTGTTCAAACAAAAAAATCCTGTCTGGAGACAGGATTCGGGAGATTTTGAGGAATAAAAGAGAGAATCAATGCCTGTTTCTGTGATGTGTTGGATTGGAACTGAGGTTCTTGTTGAGCCCGTCGCAATGATCAGGAGCCTTGCAGGAGGAAAGGATGCATGTTGCGACGAGGATCAGTGCACAAACGGCCGCGAATGTTTTTCTTTTGGAGAAATTTCTTTTCATCTTTCTGGAGAGGTTTTGGATTTCTTTATTGTTAGGGTGAATAATGGCGGAATTGCATAAAAAAATTTCTGCTTGTTATTCACAACGTCTCTCATTGAGAAATGATCGGGTGGGAAAAGATCAGAAACAAAAAGCCCCGCTTGTGGCGGGGCTTTTCGTGGCAAACACATGAAACACATGTATAGAGGAAGAACGGCTTTCGGGAGAAAACTCGCCCTTCAGGAGTACAAATCGATTACGCTATTCGGACAGATTGGCGAACTGTCTCTACCTGCGCCTGGTGGCTTTTGTATTTTTTGTAAGAACGGGTACTTCCCTGGTAAGCATCGCATCCGCCTTTATCATGTTTGCAGGAAGCGATCATAGACATAATGATCAATGATGCTACTACGATTCCTTTTGTATTTGCAAAACGTTTGATAGATGCTTTCATACTTTATAAGGGAGGGTTTATTGCCGTTATGTGTAATAGGGCAGGAATCGATCGAATTCCACAACCCGTCCATAAGATTTTTCATTATTGCTATTCAAAACACTGATTATCAATGATATAAAATTGCTTCCGACAAAGGATGGCCAGCCACTCCTTATAACTAACAAAAAAATAACAACCCATTGTTTATGGAAATAGTCATTGG
>DATJEX010000144.1:0-3473 GCA_035496135.1 Bacteroidia bacterium | reverse complement strand
TTCCCTGTTTACGCTCTATGCTAAGGTCTTTTTCTTCCGAACGATCGGCATTCAGAAATGCAAATACGATGAGTGTTATTCCGCCGAGAAAACAAAGCGCGTGAAAAAGATTCGTGTTCCATTCCAGTTTATCCTTCGTGATCAACGCTGCGGTGAAAGCGATCGATGGCAAAAGAATGAGTAATAATCCGACAACGATCTTGAAAGCGAATTTCGCGTTCACTTCCCTGCGTTCCGTTACCCATTCCGTTTCATCCGAAACCACGCGTGATGTTTTCGTCACATCCTTCTTCACGAACATCGGCCAGAAAACAAAATAGGAAAGCATGAGAATGAGTGAAGTGAAAATGATGAATTCACGCACGATGTCATTCATGCCGGTGTAACGCGTAACGAATCCCTCGAAGAACGCGGCGAGAAAAAAGAACGGAATGAGTCCCACGCCGATCTTGAGCGCTTCACGTGCGCCCCGCATGAACGAGACACCGCGCGGCCATGCGCCCGGGAACCACAGTCCGTTTCCGAAAGCCATTCCTGCAGCGCCCGCCACGATGATGCACCATATTTCGATCACTCCGTGGATCCACACTGTATGTGTCGCTTCGTGCAGAGCGCCATTCTCGGCGAGAAAATACATGAACGATCCGAGCATGATCCCATTGCGGAATTGCATAAGCGCGACGCCCATCCATCCCGCGAGTCCCGCGACGATACACATGAGTGCGACCAATGAATTATTCATTGCGATGGTGAGGAACATCACGAAATGATTGTCCTGTTTATACACGCCCATCGGATCGCCCTTGCTGATATTGTCGAGCGTCATGTCCACGTATCCATCACCGAGGATGAGGCGGACAAATCCTTCATCATGCTTTGCCGAAACAACACCGATCCATGTCGACACCACGAAAATGGCGAATGCGATGAGCAGATTCATTCTGTGTTTGGACATCGTGAGCGGAAGTTCGTGTGTCCAGAACGTGATGATGCGGCTGCGTCTTTCTTTTTTGTTCTTGTAGATCTCCTGGTGAATACGCGCAGCCATATCGTTGAGATATTTTTCGGTATTCGATCCGGGATAAAAAGTGCGTGCCCAGGAAAGATCGTCGGTGACGCGGATGAAAAGATCGGCGAGTGCATCGGGATTACTTCCGTCATGGGAATTGAGAATGGCTTCAAACTTCTGCCATTTGTCGTAATTCTGTTTGAGGAAGGTTATCTCTTTCAATTGGGGAACGAATTTCGAATCGCGCGAATATGCGTATTACAAATTTTACGAAATATACAAATTACACTCCTTGAACCCGCTGTTCATTCATTCTACTTTTCTTCATTATGAATCATTGGAAGAATTACCAAAATGAACAAAAGTAGATTCGTATATTAGTGCAATTAGAAATTCGCCCCCTTGGCACGCATTCTCACCACACAGAACGTCACCATTCATTACGACACCGCGAACATAGGCGAGCGTGTACTCGCGCGCATGCTCGATCTCGTTTTTTTCGTGGCGTATCTCATGCTTTGTTTTTTCATCATCGGGGAGATCGCAAAGAATGAATACTGGGGCGGCGATCACACGACTTCTACTACACTCTCGGTCATCATTCCGATACCGGTTCTCACATATACACTCTGGGCCGAATCACTTTTCAACGGAAGAACTATCGGAAAACTCATCATCGGTTTGAAAGTGGTGAAGGTTGACGGAACTCCTGCCGGCGTTGGCGATTTTGCTTTCCGCTGGATCACAAGAATTCTCGAAGGAGAACTGAGTTTATTCACCTGTCTTGCGTTGCCGGTTGCTATCGTCAGCGACAAAGGCCAGCGCATCGGCGACATGGTAGCAGGAACGATCGTGATCAAGACCAAACAGAAAACGCATATCCGCAATACGATCCTCTCGCACATCAATCCGAATTACAAAGTTGTGTTTCCCCAGGTTTCCGCATTGAGTGACCGTGACCTGAATATCATCAAGGATGTGATGGCGCAATCTTTTGAAACCGGAAATTATCAGCTGCTGGAATATCTCGGAAATAAAGTGAAGACCACGATGGGTGTTTATCCTCCGCCCCAACAATTACCAACGGTACAGTTCCTCAATATCGTGCTGGCGGATTATGCGCATTATTCATTCGGACAATCGGCATAGGGATCAATTTACTTCGTCACACCATCTGAATTCACTTCCAGCTCCGTCGAACTGGATTTTCCTTTACTCTTCACAGTAATGATATTATCCGCTCCCGGAAATTTGCGAACGTCCACTTCGATATCCTTTTCTCCTGAATATTTCTGATCGAATAATTGTTTTCCGTCCGCATCCGTAATGCTGATCTCATCGATACCGTTGGGATTCGAGACAACGTAACAATCCGGTATCGGCGAAAACGCGATGAAGATGTCGACATCGTTCTGCTTCAACTGAAAGTTGTCGACGAAATTCCATCCGCGGTCGTCACCTTTATTCTGAACGGAAATGTAAAGTGAAGTGGCAGGACAGGTGAACTTCAGCGTTTCTTTTTTGAAATCAACCTGCTTGGTGGGATGAGAAATATAGATCTGTGTTCCGAAACTGTTTTCATCATTCGACACACCGATCAGCAACGGATCAAGATTATTTCCGCAGCAATCATCGGCACGCTGCATCCACGTCAATTCATACTGTTGTCCTTTGATGAGCGGCGAACTCAGTTTCATCGTGAATCCGTCCGGGCGATTGTCAGGAGTGGCGAGTGAAATGAACCATTTTCCACTCGGCGCTGTTCCATACGTTGAACCGGGACCTTGTATGTCGAGTTCTACTCCCGGTGCGTACGCGTAACAATTGTTCATGTAGGACGTCCACTCATCATTCTTGAGATTGTATTGCGTCGAACCCGCTGTGTTGTCCTCGAAATCGCCATTGAGGATCTTCTGACCGTACAAAATTTGTACGCTGAGTGAAAGAAAGATTACAACTGAAAAGCGTTTATGGGCCATGATATTCAGGAGATGCAAAAACCGTGTTTACTCCATAATGCAATGCGAAATAAAAGTTACAATTATTCACATAAAAAAACCCGGTTCTTCATCGGAACCGGGTTCATTCTTTCACAATAAATTCTAAAGCTTTATCTCGTCCTCGTTCTTATTCAGGAAATGATATTCCATGAACTGGTAGGATGATACCGGTTTCACCTTGATCGGTTTTCCGTAACGTCTTCTCCATTTCCAGCGCATCGATGGCCATCCCTTGGTGAGATAAGCTTCGATGTACGGATGCACACAGAGCGTGACGGATTTTTCATTCTGTTCTTTCAGGATGTAACGCAGATTATTCTCGATCTGGTCCATAAGCAGAATACTCGATTGAATTTCTCCGGTTCCTCCGCAGGTCGGACATTTTTCAGAAGTGTCGACACTTGTTTCCGGGCGCACACGTTCACGCGTGATCTGGATCAAACCGAATTTACTTGGCGGAAGGA
>DATJEX010000143.1:0-9482 GCA_035496135.1 Bacteroidia bacterium | reverse complement strand
GGGTGATCTCTCCCAGTGTTTTCTTTATGTATTGCTTACGCGGTTCGACATAAATAATGTCATTGGTTTGTAAAACAATGTTCCCCTGTGCCAGGCCATCTATGGTAGATAAGTTCAATTTGTAAACGACGGTTGGATGTTTAGGGTCATTTGTTTGCCTGATAAGTTTGATGTTGTTTGCCTTACCGTTATTACTGAGGCCGCCTGCCAAAGCAAGCCCTTCCAGGACAGTAACGTTTGTGTTATCCAGACCGAGTACTCTTGCAGTTCCAGGATCTCCGGGGAAAACAATGACTCTCCTGTTCACAATTTTTAAAACGATAAACGGAGAAACATAATAACTGGAGTATCTCTGTTCAAGATAAGCCTGCGCTTGTCTTACCGTCATTCCTTCGATCACTTCTTCACCTATAACGGGGAGCCGGACCTTTCCCTCAGGATCTATTTCATAAGAAACAGGTGTTCGTGATTGTATAGCAGTAGATCCGGCACTTCCATCTCCGAGAATATCGACCAGCTTATATCCGTCATTTGCAAATAATCTGAACTCAATCACGTCATTGGGACGAAGAGTGAATTCCTTATTCATGGAATCAAGGTTCAACGTGTCAAAAACATATCCTTTCTTTGTTCTTAGCATATTATCCTGATTCAATATTTGACAACTATTGAACCATACCATGCAGAAAAGTGCCAAAACAGGTATTAGGATTTTCCTGACTTTCCAATTCATTTTATTGAAGTTTTCGATGAGAGGCAAAGGTAAAGAAAAGCAGGGAATCAGCTACTTACGGAGTAAAGTGCGGTAAAGCGAAGACATGTCCTTCACCAGCCGTGTATAATGATATTTTGAACCGACGGTTTCCCATCCGGGCAGCCCCATTTTTTTCCTCAGATCTTCATTATCAACAAGCGCAGCTAACCGATTCAAAAAGCCTTCTTCATCTCCGGGTTCGACAAGAAATGCCGATTCTCCGTCACGCACGATATTCTCCACACCACCGACTTTCGTGCTGATGACCGGTTTATTCGCAGCCTGCGCCTCAATGATACTCACCGGGGTTCCTTCATTCCACGAAGTCAGACAAACGATATCACTTCCCGCAAGCACGCGGTCAACATCCCTGATCCATGACGTGAAGGTCAGTGGTTTTTTTACCGTCATTTTTTCTGTCGCAACGTCAAAACCCATTTCACGCGCTTTCATCTCCAGGTCATAACGCGATTCGCCGTCACCAACAATGAATGCACGCACTTTTTTTGAAGTCGTCTCAAGAAGTCTGTGAATGACACGGAGGAACATCTCGTGATTCTTCACCGGAACTATTCTGCCGATGATCACAATGGCGATCTCATCGTCAGCGATAGCATACGCCGACCTGAAATTCCTGCGCTTGATCTCCTGGTCCGTTCTGAAACGATCGAGATCGAATCCGAGTGGAATGACGTGAACTTTTTCCGGTGGGCAGATCTGATGTTCTGCTGTGAGTTCGAGCTTTTGCTTTTCGCTGATGGCAATGATCGCATCTGATTTTTTTGCCAACGACCGTTCTATTTTTTTGACCAGAGCCGTTTTTGTTTTCCCGAAATAAGAATGGAAGACATGGCCATGAAATGTGTGCACGATAACGGGTACGCCGCACTTGTACGCTGCACGCCGACCGAGCGCGCCCGCTTTTGAAGCGTGCGTGTGTACGATGTCGGGTTTGAATTCTCTGATGATCTGTTTGATCTTCCGGTAAGCTTTCAGATCGTTCACCGGATTCACCGATCGGCGCATTTCCGGAATGACGATCGGGTTCAAACCGAGTTTCTGCGGAATGAACAGTGAACTTTCTTCACTTTCCTCATTCGGTCCGCCGATGAGCATCGTTTCATATTCAGGTGCCATGTACTTCGTGAGATACGTCACGTTGTAAGTGATACCTCCGAGATTGAAACGGTTGATGATACGAAGTACGCGAGGCATTTTATTTCTGAATATATTTTTTCCACCAGTACTGGAAAACGATCAGCCCCCAGATGCGTGCGGCACTGTCGCCGGGACTGGATGAGTGCAATTGTCTTCGGATGTTCTGCACTTCAGCCGGATTGAAAATATTCTGCTCCTCCAGGAATTTCTCATTCAATAATTCTCCGATCATTCCACTCAGTTCACTCCTGAACCATTTGAGCAGCGGCACTTCGAATCCCTGTTTCTTTCTTGTGTAGATCTCTTTCGGAAGAAGATCGGCGAAGGCGTCTTTGAGAATTCTCTTTCTGTTTCCAGGTTGAATTTTGTAATCGGCAGGAAGCTGCATTACGAGATCCACGACTTCGTGATCGAGAAAAGGTGGACGAACTTCGAGCCCGTGCAGCATGCTCATGCGGTCGACTTTCACGAGCATGTCGCCTTCGAGGACAAGTTGCATGTCGGCACGGAGAATTTCGTTGAAGTTCTTTCCGGAATGAAGTCCTTCGGTATAGATCTTCTTGTTTTTTTCGTTCGCAAAAAAATCACCGGAGACCAGCAGCCGTTCGATCTCCTGTTTAGAAGCAAAACCAGCCCATTTCCAGTAGCGGTCAGCAATGGAAAGTTTGGAACCTTCAGCAAATTTCCGGAGTTGACGCACGCGGTTCCCCACAACAGAATTCCGGGAAGCAGGCAGGATATTCCACAGGAGCGATCCTTTTTTTGCCATACGGGTCAAACTGTCCTTCGATCGTATCCGCAATTCCGCTTCATGCTTATTGTATCCGCCGAATAATTCATCGGCGCCATCACCCGACAACGCAACCGTGACGAATCCTTTTGTCTGCTTCGCGAGAATATTCAAAGCAAGAGCGGAAGAATCAGCGAATGGTTCATCGCAATTGTCGAGGAATTCGTGCAGCGACTCCAGCAGGTCGTTATTGGTGAGTGAAAAGACGTGATGAGATGTTCTGAGATGTTTCGATACCAGTTCGGCGTACTCTGTTTCGTCAAAAAGTTTTTCTTCTGCGAATCCAATAGAAAAAGTATGCAGATCAGTCTTGTGTTTTGCGGCAAGTGCGGTGATAATGGATGAATCAAGCCCGCCGCTTAGAAAAGAACCAAGAGGTACATCAGCGATCAGTCTTTTCGTTACCGCTTTTTCAAGCAGAAGTTTCAGCGAACGCACCGCTTCTGAATAAGACGGGACGAGATAATTCTCCGGCTCATCGGGTAAAGCGTACCATCTTTTTGAATTCGCGTACGAAGTGCTGTTGTTGTCGATCGTCGTGTAAACTCCTTTTTTATGGTAATAGATCTGTTCCAAAGTGGAATCAGAATATTGCGGAACATAATTCAGATGAAGATAATCCGCGACAATGTTCAGCGAAACCGATCGTGGAATTCCGAAAGCGAAAAGTGCTTTGTGTTCCGATCCGAAGATCAGCACATCGGTATCGAAATAATAGACCAGCGGTTTCTCTCCAAATCGATCTCTCGCCAGGAAAACAGTTCCGTCATTCTTATCATAGATCGCGAACGCAAAAAAGCCATTCAGCTTCGGCAGGCATTTCTCTTTCTCCCTGGCGAATAATTCCAGCAACACTTCTGTGTCCGTTTGCGAGCGGAATTTCACGCCTTCTTTTTCCAGTTCAGCGCGCAGTTCCCGGTAATTGAAAATTTCTCCGTTGAGCACGATCGTGTAACGCCTGTCATTCGAAGTGAAAGGCTGGGCTCCGAGATCCGAAGTATCAATGATCGCGAGACGCGTGTGTCCGAACGCGACATTTCCATCACGGAAAATTCCTTCTCCGTCCGGCCCGCGATGACGCAATGATTTTACTGCATCACCGATCCGATCGAGATACTTTTTTCCTTCATCCGTGAAGGCGATGACGCCGGTTATTCCACACATGGGGATCTGAGACTAAGGGACATGAGACGTGAGAGCGAAACGCAAGAAGCTTTGCTCTCACGTTCCACATTTCACTACTCGTGTCTATTTAATTGCAATGACTGAGATCTCAACAAGAACATCCAGTGGTAATCTTGAAACCTCTACCGTTTCTCTTGCCGGATAATCGCCTGTGAAATTCGATCCATAGATCTCGTTCACTTTTGCGAAGTCTTTGAAATCCTGCAGGAAGATCGTGGTCTTAACCACATTGGAGAAATTCATTCCGCCATCTTTCAGGATCGCGTCGATATTCGCCATCACCTGGCGGGTCTGCGAATCGATGTCGGATGCTATCTCCCCGGTCTGCGGATGTTTTCCGACCTGTCCGGAAACGAAAAGCATGTTGCCGGATAATACGGCGTGCGAGTAAGGTCCGATCGGGTTAGGTGCGTTCTTTGAAGTGATAATTTTTTTCATTGGGTGCGGATTACATATGTTACAGAAATACGGATCACAGATCAGCAGATGGTAGATCTATAGTGACAAATTCTGCAAAACGAAGATACGAAGCAATGAGAGAATCCACTGGTGTATTATCCGGGAATAAACGGAAGCTACGCAGGAATGGAAGCGGTGGTTGGGTAGTTCCTGAAAATTTCCGGAAAATGTGGGCAGGTAAGAGTTTCTGAAAGTCGGTTTTTGTGCACGATCGAATGAAGGTAGTTTAGCACCATCATTAATCGAATAACCATGAAAAAATATTTCTCTCTCGCGATCGTAGCATCTTTGATTCTCGTCGCATCCTGTAAAAAGGATGAATTCAACCCGCATTCGTACAGTTCCGCTGCAGGATATTCCTCACTCAAGGATTTTCTTTCGGCCAATGGCCCGAAAATGCAATATTATCTTGTGGATGCTGCAGAAGGAGCTGTGTTGACATCTCCCCAGGGAACAACCATTCAAATTCCGGCAAATGCCTTTACTACACAATCGATGCAACCGGTAACCGGTACTGTGACGATAATGTTCAAGGACATTTATAACAAGAGCGATATGCTTCTGGCGGACATGCCGACACAAATGTCCAATGGAGCTCCTGTCAAATCCGGGGGAGAATTTTTCATTAAGGCGGTGCAGAACAACCAGGCGTTATTGCTTGCCCCTAATCAACAAATAAACATTGCTCAACCGATTATTGGTGTACCCGATTCAGCCATGCAAGCGTTGGTGGATACCGGCAATGCAGGATGGGTACAGGCGGCGAATAACGTGGTATCTATAAATAATTCAGCCTTCAGCTACATCTATAACATGTATCAATTCAGTACTCCATGCGATTCAGGTTCCTGGTGCAATAGTGATAACACAACATTCTTCTCCGCTTATCCGCAAACTCATTTGAACCTCGTTCCAAGTGATGTACTTACGGGAGCCGGGTATTCCACATTTCTTGTATTCAGTAACATCAATTCAATGGTTCATGTCTACGAAGGACAGAATGGCAATTTTCCATATAACTACGCGCCCGTTGGCCTTTCCTGTACAGTCGTTTTTGTCATGGTTAAAGATGATAAACTGCGCGCTTCATTCACCCCAATCACCATTACAAATAGTATGAACGTTCAATTGAATGCAACTCAGGAAATGACCAGCAGGGATTTCAAAACACAACTGAACGCGCTGAATTAAGCCTCCAGCGTTTCACTTTTGAAAGAGAGAAGAATTTTCTTCTCTCTTTTTCTTTGTGCGAATCACAAGTGATAACGGGGGAGAGGAGAAACACTTTGATCGGCAAATTCTCCCTTGAGAAATTTGAAATGTCCCGCCATCGCGATCATCGCCGCATTGTCTGTGCAGTATTCAAATGGCGGAATGAAAGTATTCCAGTTCTTCTTTTTGCCCAACACGGTCAGCGCGGTTCTCAATCCCGAATTCGCAGAAACACCACCGGCGAGGCCGATGCTTTTTATTCCTTCTGCATCAGCAGCTTTTTCAAGTTTGTGCAGCAATGTTTTAATGATCGTGAATTGTACAGACGCACAAATGTCATTCATTCTTTTCTCCAGGAATTTTTCATCTTTCTTCAGTTCATCCCGCACAAAATACATCACCGATGTTTTCAATCCGCTGAAACTGTAATTCAACCCGGGGATATTCGCTTCAGGAAAATGAAACGCATCCGCATTTCCGTTCACCGCATTTTTGTCAATGAGCGGACCGCCCGGATAGGGAAGACCAAGGATTTTTGCGGTCTTGTCAAATGCTTCTCCTGCCGCATCATCAATAGTTTCTCCAAGCACGCGGAATGTGTACGGATCTTCAGCACGCACGAGTTGTGTGTGTCCGCCCGAAACAGTAAGACACAAAAACGGGAACGATGGTTCTGTCTTCCCGCTTCCGTCTTCCGTCTTCCGGATGAAATGCGCGAGAATGTGCGCTTGCATGTGATTCACTTCGATAAGCGGTTTTCCCAATGCGAGCGCGAACGCTTTGGCGAATGAAGTTCCGACGAGCAGCGAGCCCAACAATCCCGGCCCTCTTGTAAAAGCAACCGCATCGATCTCCGACGGGAGGATTTTAGACTCTTTTAACGTTTGATCGATGACAGGAACAATATGCTGTTGATGTGCTCTCGATGCCAATTCAGGAATGACTCCTCCCCATTGGCGATGCACCTCTTGTCCGGCCACAATGTTGGCAAGCAATTTGCCGTTTTTTACGAGTGCAGCAGCTGTTTCGTCGCAGGATGATTCAATTCCAAGAATGACAGGCATTTAGCTATTTTTGTACAATGGGAAAAAAGCGCTCAAAGGTGTTCAAAATTATCAAAAAGACGGGCAAAGTCTTCGCCTGGCTCTTTGGTATTTTGCTCGTGCTGCTTATTGCCGCTTATTTCTTCATCAAGAGCCCGGCAGGACAGACCTGGCTCACACAGAAGATCGCCGCACACTTTTCCAGTAAACTCAAAACAAAGATCACGATAAAAAGCGTGGACCTTGAATTTTTCTCCACGGCTGTGCTCAAAGGAGTGTACGTGGAAGACCGTCATGGTGATACGCTGTTCTATGCTGATGAATTGCGTGCCGACATCAAGACCTTCAGTTACTCCAATCAATATCTCAATGTGAGCAAAATTGAATTGGATGATGCGGTCGTCAAGATCAAAAAATATGCGAATGAACATGGATTGTCCTATCGGTTCATCCAGGATTTTTTCAAAGACACGACCAAGTCAACGGGAAGTTCTCCCTGGAAAGTGGACCTGGGCAGCGTGATCCTGAAAAATATCACCGTCGCTTATATCGACACGCGTTACCATGAACCGCACCGGGGAATGAATTATGATGATCTGCGCATCACCGACATCAACGCTGATATCAGCAACATCGATCCGATGGATGATTCATTGCGACTGCGCGTGAATGATCTCCGCGCGCATGAGAAATGCGGATTTACGCTTTCTTCCTTTTCAACCCTGCTTACCGTCTCTGATACCTTCGCGAAATTCGATAACCTGAAATTCACGACAAGAAACGGATGTGATGTAGCAGGCTTCCTCGGATTTCAGTTTCATGACCGGGATGATATCGCTGATGATTTCATTCATCTCGTGAAAATGGACAATCATTTAACAAGCAGCATCATCGAGATGCAGGACATCGCTTACTTCGCCCCCGAACTGAAAGGGATGCAGAAGAAAATCCTGCTCACCGGCGATGTGAAGGGAACTGTGGACAATCTGCGCTGTAAGAATATCGATCTCCGTTTCGGGGAGATCTCCCAGCTGACGGGAGATTTTTCATTCAGCGGGTTGCCCGATTTTGAGACCACGAGCATGAATTTCAAGATCAGGAATGCGCGCTCCAACAAAAAGGACCTCGAAGGAATTCCGATCGCACCGTATGGCGATACCGATCATGTTGAGTTGCCCGATAACATCGCTATGCTCGGCACGATGACGTTCTCCGGAAATGTGGATGGATTCCTGAATGATTTTGTGGCAAGAGGAACGCTCAATACGGCGATCGGCAGATTGAAACTCGACGATCTTGCCATGCTCGATGTTTCCGACAGCGCGATCGTGAAGTATGATGGTAAGATGACTTCGGAAGGATTCAATGTCGGACAATTTCTCGCTGTGCCGAATCTCGGAGCGATCACAGGAAGTGCCGCGGTGAAAGGGTACGGCTTCCCGAGCGGAAGGAACAGCGATGCGGTGAATGCGGATGTCACCGGGAATTTCAGTTCGGTTTATTTCTATGGATACAGTTATACCGGTGTCACCGTCACCGATGGAAAACTGCATCACAATTCATTCGACGGAACGCTCACGATCAATGATCCCAATATTCACCTTGTATTCTCCGGTACCGCCGATGATCTGAATACTATTCCGAAACTCGATTTCATTGCCGACATCGATTCCGCTGATCTTGGTGCACTGCATTTCACGGACACAACACATCAGCACATCCTGTCCACCGACATGTCCATCAAACTGAAAGGAAATAATATTGATAATGTGGAAGGAACGATCCTGGTGAATGGATTGCAATACAGTAAAGACACGAACAATTACCACTTCAACGAACTCACTTTTGTTGCTGCTCCAACGGTAGCGGGCCGGAGGATCTTTGTGGATTCAGATATCGCAACCGCGTTCATAGAAGGGAATTTCCAGATCCTCAAACTGCCGGATGCTGTACGTGATCTCATGTCGAATTATCTCCCGGCTTATTTTCCTCCGCCCGATGCGAAGAAGAAAATGGATGCGGCACAGGAGCAATTCATCAGTGGTATCGATTTCAGGAAAAATTCACGCGCACTGCAGGCGGTGATGCCGGATGTTTACTTTTCTCCCAACACACATTTCAACCTGGAATTCGATAAGAATAACCAGACCGTGCATGCCGCGCTCATCTGTCTTGATTCCATCGATCTCTACGGCATCCGCATGAAGAATATCCAGTACACCTTCGACAACAAAACGGATCACAGTTATATCGGGTTGCAGGGAACGATCCAGCGCGCACAGATCAATGATACGGTGGGTGTGGATAATCTGCTCACTACCCTGCGCGCGTCGAACAACGACATTATGGCCAAATTCAACTGGAGCAATGCCGGCGAGAAGAAGAATGATGGTGAGATTGTTTCCACGATCCATTTTGTGGATCAGAATTCCATGAACATCGCGCTGGTGAAATCGGATATTCATGTGAACGATTCGCTGTGGAATGTATCGAAAGGAAACAGCGTGAACATTGATTCTTCTGCCATCGCTATCAAGGACCTGCTGTTCCAGTCGGGAAGCCAGTCCATCGGATTCAATGGAAAGATTTCCAACTCACCCAATGATCAATTGAGTGTTTCCCTCAGCAATTTCAATCTTTCGTACCTGAATTATTTCACGCTGAAGAAAAAGGTCAAACTCTCCGGAACAGTTTCAGGCCCGACGCAACTCATGGATCTCTATCATCACGCATCGTTCAACAGCAATCTCAAATTCAAAGACCTGTTCCTGAACGACCAGAAGATCGGCGACGGGGATCTGGATGCTGTACCGAAAGGAGAAGGGATCTACATTCACGGACGCTTCAGCAGGAATATGCAGGTGGATGATCCTGTGGATAA
>DATJEX010000142.1:0-6504 GCA_035496135.1 Bacteroidia bacterium | reverse complement strand
ATTCCGGCACCACCAATGCGAATGGATCGGTAACCATCGATGTTCCCGGCGGACTCACGTACGATGTAAAGATCACCGATTACACCGAGCGTAAACTCATCAATGTTCCGAATGCACCGGGCGGAACAATGACTTCACATTTGTATTACAGCAGAACAATGGTTGCGGATGATGCCGCTTTTCAAATGAACGCTGCTGAAATGACAGCGGTGGATAATTATGCGAATGCATTGCCTGATACGACGTGGTTCGATGTTTCACATCATCCATCGCTCAACAATCAATACAACTATCAGCGCATCACGCTCACACTTTCCGATCTCAACGACGGGCCATTGAGCGGAGAAACCGTCACACTCATCGGAAGGAAAAGAGGAAAAGCTTTCAAGGGAACAACGGATGCTGACGGAAGTGTCATTCTTTATCTCCCGAAAGGAGATGAGTACGATCTGAGTTTTTATTACCACAGGAATTTCGAGTACACCGAATGCAAATACAGCAAAGGCACGAGCGAGGTGGATTGGGAATTCCAGTATGTCGGAACTGTGGCGTATGCGAAAATGATGAAGGAAGAAGCGGCACGACAGGAAGCGGAACGCATTGCCGATTCCATCGCAAAGGCAAATCCGCAGTCACTTGCTTCCGGCCCCAACCTGGTTGCTCCTGCGTTTGAAAAAAATAACTGGAAAAGTCCGCTCATCATTTGCGATGTCAGTTCCAGCATGGACATGATCATGGGCGATCTCGAAGACTGGTTCAGGAAGAACGCTTCGAAATATCCAGACGCGCAATTTGTTTTTTTCAATGATGGAGATGGAAAAGCGAGTGACCTGAAGAAATCCGGGGAGACCGGTGGAATTTATTACACACCTTCATTACCCATAGACAAACTGATCGTGTTCATGAATGATATTCATACAAGAGGCGAGGACGATGATGAGCCGGATAATTATATGGAAGCGTTGATCAAAGGAGTTCAGCTCGCGAAAAAACCATTCAGCGATATCGTGCTCATCGTGGACAATCACGCGACCGTGAGCGATATGGATCTTCTTCCGCAATTCGACAAACCCGTTCACATCATTGTCACCTGTTCGATCAAAGCAGGATGCATTTATGGATTTGTTCAACCCGATTATCTCAAGATCGCGTGGAAAACAAAAGGCACAGTGCATGTGAACAACCAGGATTATAACGAGATCGGCAACATGAAGAACGGAGACGAGATCGCGATCGGCTCAGGAAAATTCAAACTGGTGAACGGGATTTTTATTGAGGAAGAGTGAATGTAAATGTGAAAGTGAAAGGGGAAGATGGAACTATTCACTATGCGATCGAGGAAGTCCCTTTCCACTTTCACCTTCACATTCACCCGTTTATTGCTAAAAGAAGCGACACTCCTTTTCATCGGATTAAATTCCCTTGTCCTGTGGATCGGATGTGTCCGCTTCTGATTTTATTTCATTCCGGATATGATGTATTCATTGCCAGTTATCAAAGTCAACCGGCATTTGAATTTCTGATGATGTACTTTCCATTGTCAATTCAAACGAATGAAAAGAATATCCATCCTCTTCTTTTTATTTTTCATTTCGCTTTCTGTCTCCGCGCAGCACTTCCGGAGCGGATTCCAGGCGGCCGTGCTCAACGCGAGAATGATCGGGTTGAATGACAAGGGAGAGTGGGGGACAGGATACCTGTTTGGAATGAATGTCAATTACCAGTGTTTTAAACTCGAGGTCAATTATATTCAGAAAGGTGGATCCTACGCGTTATACAATCCGAACATTGGTTGGTTTGATGTATTCAACCGCAACGCGCAATACATTCAGTTCCCGATGTCCGTTCACTTCGGGGAATATGGCGAAGATTATGAGAATTCGGTCTATGATTTTGATTTCGGACTGGCACCTGCAAGTTTGCTTTCTGTTGTTTCCGAAATAAATCACGTGAGTTACAGGAGTTCTCTGCAGTACAAAACGTTCACGCTCGACGCATTCGCAGGAGCAGGGATCAATTTCAATGATCATGTATTTCTCTCGCTTCGCTTTTCATGGTCGGTCTTCCCCGATGTAAAAAGAGAAGCAGTTCCCAAAGGATTCTTCTGGCAGACATTCGACAACGGGCATACACTTACGCGCCAATTGGTTTTGCGCATCACATTCGGAAAAGATGAGGATTGAATGTTGTTTGATTTCATTTTTGTTCATGGTTCTTCATTCATTCAACAGAAAACCATCTGCACTGGGCAGGTAAGACAATTTTATTCCGATGTTGTGAAGAGCCCGCTTTAGTCTAATTTTACATGAACAATCCCCGCAACGCGTGAAGAATATTTTTCTTTTTTTCCTGTTCTCCTTCATCATTTCTGTTCATTCCATGAATGCACAGGCTCCTTCGTGGGAATGGGCAAAAACTTCTTCAGAAACTTCACTCAGTTATGGTAATTCCAATTGCCTTGATGCGTCGGGCAATAGTTATGTTGCCGGATGGTTCAGGGGGCCTTCGATCACGTTTGGTGCAACCACGTTGACCAACACAAATAACATTTACACAAAACTTTACCTGGTGAAGTATGATGAAGCAGGCAATGTGATCTGGGCGAAACAAGCAGGTGCTGGATCGAATTCTTCGAGCGAGGGAATTGCTGTCACCACCGATAATGCCGGAAATATTTTTCTTACAGGAATTTTTGGCGACACGATCATTTTCGGAAACACGGTTCTTGTTCATTCCACAACCTATTCAGCGCCGATGTTCCTTGCTAAATTCGATTCGTCCGGGAATGTCATATGGGCCATTTCAATGGGAGGATTCATGCAGGATCGTCCATTTTCTGTTGCTACCGACACTGCCGGAAATTCATTTGTAACCGGATCGTTTTCAGGTGGCGGACAAACCGCGTCGTTCGGAACGATCAATTTGACCAGCAATCCTTCCGGCAACCGTGATTTTTTCATTGTGAAATTCGATCCATCCGGAAATGCACTCTGGGCGCACAAATCGGAAGTATGGACGACACTGGTGGAAGGACATGATGTGGTGACCGATCCTGCAGGAAACTGTTATGTAGTCGGGCAGTACGGTTGTTGTTTTCCAACACTGAATTTTGACAACATCAGTTTCAATGCCACAGGAGAAACATTTCTTGTGAAATACAATGCGAACGGACTTGCGCAGTGGGGAAGAACGTCCATTGGTTGTGAAGCTGAATCGTCAAATTCTGTTGCGCTCGATTCATTGGGAAATATTTATGTCACCGGTTTTTTTGCGGATACAACGATCACATTCGGTGCCGTTACACTGCACAATTCAGGGAGTTCCGGTTATTCCTCCGACATGTTCCTGGTAAAGTACAATGCAGCAGGAAATGTGATCTGGGCCACAAGCGCGGGTGGACCATCTTATTCCGATGTTGGCAATTCGGTTTTCGCCGACGCCTCAGGTAATACCTATGTGAGCGGTTACTTCGATTCTCCATCCATTACTTTTGGAACCACTACACTGGCGAATACCAATCCGAATGGAGGAAGAAATCTTTTCCTGGTGAAATATGATTTGAATGGCAATGCACAATGGGCGATCAACGCTTCCGGAGTTTCCTACAACGAATCGAATTCTGTCGCTGTCGATTCCGCCGGAAATTGTTTTATCGCCGGGGAATTCATGAGTACGACGGTTGGATTCGGTTCGACTATTTTGGCCGGAATTGGAAATGATCTTCAAATGATGAGCGCGAAGACAGGCATTCAGCCAAATGGTTTGAATCCGATCGGCGCAGTTGGCAATAGCATTTCTATTTATCCCAACCCGTTCAATGCTGCAACCACCATTCATTTTTCATCTTCTCCCAAAAATGCGGAACTGAAGATCTTCAACCTGTACGGGCAGGAGGTCAGAACAATTGAAAATATTTCAACTTCAGATATTCAGATCGAAAGAAAAGATCTGACCGACGGAATTTATTTTATTCAGTTGATCAATGCGAATAAGATCATCACCACGAAGAAGATCATTATCGCCTCTTAACATTTCACCACTTTCTTCTTCGGTTTCGTATCCGTCTCAATTTCCTTCCTGAATACAATTTCCTTGTCGAATACATCGAGCACGATCGTTTCATCCTTCTTCACTTTACCGGCCAGGATCTGTTTCGATAATTCGTTCAATACTTTTTTCTGAAGCACTCTTTTCACCGGGCGAGCACCGAATTGCGGATCGAAACCGAGTTCGGCCAGCCACTGAATTGCTTCTTCACTTGCTTTGAGATGAACGCCATTCTCAAGCAGCATCTTTTCAAGCTGAGCGAACTGCAATCGTACGATCTGTTCCACGTCTTTCCTGTTGAGTGGTGAGAACATGATGATCTCGTCAATGCGATTGAGGAATTCCGGGCGGATCGATTTTTTCAGCAGATCGAAAACCTCAGTTTTGGTTTTTGCCATCACTTCATCGTGATTGTTCTCGTTCAGGCCTTCAAAATTTTCCTGGATGAGATGTGACCCCATATTGGAAGTCATGATGATGATCGTGTTCTTGAAATTCACGACACGTCCTTTGTTGTCGGTCAATCGTCCGTCATCAAGAACCTGCAGGAGAATATTAAAGACATCGGGATGCGCTTTTTCAATTTCATCCAGCAGGATCACGCTGTAAGGTTTTCTGCGAACCGCTTCTGTCAATTGTCCGCCTTCTTCATAACCCACATATCCCGGAGGCGCTCCAACGAGTCGTGACACCGCGTGGCGTTCCTGGTATTCGCTCATGTCAATACGCGTCATCGATTGGTCGTTATTGAAAAGGAATTCCGCGAGCGCTTTTGCCAATTCCGTTTTTCCCACGCCTGTTGTGCCGAGAAAAATGAATGAGCCGATCGGTTTCTTGGTGTCCTGTAATCCACTGCGGCTTCTGCGCACAGCATCTGATATCGCTTCGATCGCATCATTTTGTCCTACGACGCGCTTATGCAATTCATCTTCGAGGTGAAGGAGTTTTTCTCTTTCACTCTGCAGCATTCGTGTGATCGGAATTCCGGTCCACGCGCTTACAACTCCGGCAATATCTTCACTATCGACTTCTTCTTTGATCATCGGGTTGCCGCTCGACTGCATCTCGGCGAGTTTGCCTTTGGTTTGTTCAAGACGGTCTTCCGCTTCTTTCATTCTTCCATAACGGATCTCTGCGACCTTGCCGTAATCACCCGCACGTTCTGCTGTTTCCGCTTCGAATTTCAATTGCTCGATCTTCTCTTTCTCTTTCTGGATATTCTCAACGACTTCTTTCTCCGATTGCCATTGCGCTCTCAGCCCGGATCTTTTCTCGTTCAGTTCGGCGATCTCTCTTCCGAGATCTTCGAGTTTTGCTTTATCATTCTCGCGTTTGATCGCTTCACGTTCAATTTCGAGCTGGCGGATCTTTCTTTCCACATCCTCGAGTTCCACCGGCATGGAGTTGATCTCCATTCTCAATTTGGAAGCAGCTTCGTCAATAAGGTCGATCGCTTTGTCGGGAAGGAAACGATCGTTGATGTAGCGCTGTGACAATTCCACAGCGGAAATGATCGCTTCATCCTTGATGCGCACTTTGTGATGCGCTTCATATTTTTCCTTGATGCCGCGGAGGATGGAGACCGCATCTTCCGATGAAGGTTCATCCACGAGGACTTTCTGGAATCTGCGTTCGAGCGCTTTATCCTTCTCAAAATATTTCTGGAATTCATTCAATGTCGTCGCACCGATCGCGCGCAGTTCACCGCGTGCGAGAGCGGGCTTGAGAATATTCGCCGCATCCATCGCGCCTTCGCCACCACCTGCGCCTACGAGTGTGTGTATCTCGTCAATGAAAAGAATTATTTCTCCTTCAGCACCAACCACTTCTTTCACCACTGCTTTCAGCCGCTCTTCAAATTCACCTTTGTATTTCGCGCCTGCGATGAGCGCACCCATATCGAGTGAAAAGATCTGTTTTGATTTCAGGTTTTCCGGGACATCACCATTGATGATGCGGTGAGCAATGCCTTCAGCGATCGCCGTTTTACCAACGCCGGGTTCACCCACAAGGATCGGATTGTTCTTCGTTCGGCGTGAAAGGATCTGCAGCACTCTGCGGATCTCTTCGTCCCGTCCGATCACCGGATCGAGTTTTCCACTCTGAGCTTGTGCGTTCAGGTTGATCGCATATTTTCCGAGTGCGTTGTAAGTCTGGTCGTGAGTCGAGCTGCTTACTGTTGTGCCTTTGCGCAGTTCCTTGATGGCCGCTTTCAGATCTTTCAAAGTAAATCCGTTATCCTTGAGCATCTGCGCAGTCTGATCTCCTGCTTCTAAAATTCCGATGAGCAGGTGTTCGACCGAAACGAATTCATCCTTGAATTCCTTCAGGCTGTTCACGGCTTTCACTACCACCTGGTTGGCAGTAGAGGAGAGGTATTGTCCGCCACCTGAAACTTTCGGATAGGACTCGATCATTTTATCAATGATCTGTTCGATCAGTTTCGGATTCACGTTG
>DATJEX010000141.1:0-7834 GCA_035496135.1 Bacteroidia bacterium | reverse complement strand
GAATTGAGAAGGGGAGTGGACTGGATCCAGAAACATATTTTTCCGGGATCGCTGCTGCCGTCTGTTGGTGCACTCAACCGTTCGGTCAACAACACGGGCAATCTTACGCTCATCGACATGAAGGATCTCGGGCAGCATTACGCGCGCACGCTGGCAACGTGGAGAGATAATTTCAATCGTGAGAAAGAGAAGATCGAAAAAATTGGTTTTGATGAACCATTCCAGCGCAAGTGGAATTATTATCTCTCGTATTGTGAAGCGGCGTTTGCGATGAGGAATATCAACGTCATGCAGCTTGTCTATTCGAGACCGAATAATCTTTCCTGGTAAAGGGGAACGAATTGCGAATCGACACGAATATACAAATGGGCTTTGCGAGAGAAATTCTGCGTTATCCGCGAAATCTGCGAGAAGAATATCTGTGAAAATCCGTGCGATCTGTGTGACCAACTTTGCGACTCCGCGTCTTGGCGTGAGATAATGGCAACCAAGTTCACCGGAAGCCATGAACTCTATTTGAAGTGATGAAGAAATTGCACTTAGCCCCGGCAGGCGGGAGCTCCGCCGACCAGATGACGGGAACACACTAACTTTGCTGCACTGAAGGCTTTGCTCCTGAAACTCATCAGCACATTTGCACATCAGCATATCAGCACATTGATCCGTCTAAGAACACTCATCGCAAGACACTACAATCTTTCCAACCGGAAAGCGGATGAACTCATTCATTCCGGTAGAGTATTGGTGAACGGTGAGAAACAATCGCCGGTGCGGATGACGGGAGAAATGGAAGAAGTGACACTTGACGGGGCGATCATCCGGAGCAAAAAGGAATTCAGTTATGTGATGTTCTACAAACCGCGTGGGATCGAGTGTACACTGAATGAAGAACTGGAATATAATCTGAAAACGGTATTTAAACATGAGTCGCGTTTGTATCCGGTCGGGCGGCTCGACAAAGAATCGGAAGGATTGCTGCTGATGACGGATGACGGAGATCTTTACAATAATGTTGCGCGAAGTGAAAAAGGGAAGGAAAAGGAATACGTAGTTACAGTTCACAAAGAGATCGACGATGATTTTATTTTTGCGATGTCGAATGGAATAGAGATCCTCGGGAAGAAAACACGTGAGGCGAAAGTGTGGCGAGTGAAGGATGATGCATTCTCCTTTCATATCATTCTCACGCAGGGGATGAACAGGCAGATCAGGAGAATGTGTTACAAACTCGGATATGGCGTGAGGAACCTGGTGAGAGTGAGAATTGCAGATCTGAAACTGGATGTGAAAGCAGGGGAGTGGAGGGAGTTATTACCCTCCGAGATAAATTCTTTGAAGGGACTATAGTTTTTGCCGCGGAGTCGCAAAGGCGCGGAGTTCTCGCGGAGACTCTACGCAACCTCTGCGTCACCGCGTCAGAATTACTATTGTGATAATTGTTTCAGGCTTTCCTTCCAGCTTCTGACTTTCACTCCAAGCTTCTTCAGGTCTTCTTTTGAATCCACTTTCTTCATTTGTTTCAATCCAAGAAGATTGTCTTTCGCTATCGGAAGTTTCATGCCGAATAATTCTCCGAAAAAGATGAGAAATGACACGGTTCCGAATCCCGCTTTCACAAATTTCGGTTTTACGTTCAGCGCGTCGCAGAGTCCCTGGTAGAATTCCCGGTAGGGGACAGGCTGATCTTCGGCAATGACAAAATTCCCTTTGATCCTTTCATTGCAGATCTTCACGAGCGTGTGCACGAGATCATCCACATGCACCGACTGGATGGGTTGCATGCCATTGCCAAAGAGCGGAATGCGTTGCTTGGTTTTGAGGTAAGTTCTCATCGACTCGAAAAGTCCGCCATTGCCGAGTACAAGTCCCGGACGAACCACGGTGCCATTCTTATTTTCAACCAATTTTCCGATCGCGAATTTCTGTTTGCCATAAACCGATCGTGCTTCGGCCGAAGCGGCGAGGGAAGAAATGAAAACAGGAAAGCAGGAATCGGATTTACAGAATTCATTCAGCAGAAATTCCGCAGCTTTCACATTCACATCGTACGCGTCAGTTCCTTTTTTCTGTTTCACATAAGCGGCGTGGAGCAATACATCGGGATGAATTCCGGGAATGTGCTTCGGATGTTCAAGATCGAATTCATGGTAAATGACGCCGGGAATTTTGTCTGTCGGAATTTTCCGGACGAACGCGGAAACGTTCCATCCATCCTTCAGAAACGCACGTGCAAGTTCCGATCCGATGAATCCGGATGCGCCGGTTATGAGGATATTTTTTCCGCTGCTCATTTCTGCATTACGTTTTGTGCGACATTATGCGCATTCGCCATGAGTGAAAGCGTCAAACCCTTCGCCGGAAGAAAAGAAAATCCGGATCCGTCGGCTACAAAAACATTTTTGGTACCATGCAAGCGTCCTGACGGGTGAAGATGAAAAGCGTTCCCTGTTTCACCGAACGGAAGAACACCTGCGTAATGAATACTTGCGCCAATAGCGGGATGTACGGTTTTCAAAGCGCGAGCCCCGAGTTTCTTCAGTGCCGAACGGAATTTCTTTTCGCGGGCGATCACTTTTTCATCAAACGCATTTACGTAATCGCATTTCAGTTTATCGCCGGTGATGCTGGAAGGATCACTGGACAATTGAACAGAATTCTTTCCATTCATTTTTTCGGGATGGTGTATTCCGGCAATGAGCAGCGCAGGTAAAAGATGTTTCATGAAAATTCTTCCGTCACGGAAATTCAGCGGCGTTTCTCTCAGCAGGCGGAAGAGCAGGAGCGAACGATACGTGTAAAGCGAAGCCATCGCGATATCACTTTCTGTTCCGTCTGCGTCGTGGAAAAGCGAAAGTTGTGCAAAACCACTTTCATTTTGAGGAAATGTTTTTCCAAGACGTGAAGTGACGACACAGGGAAGATAAGTGTACGGATTGCAGAGCAACGGAAGTTTTGCATTCATTCCTCCTTTAACGGAACGCAACACGATCCGCGCAGTCCCGAGCACTCCGGGAGCAAGAATGAGCCTGCGGCAAAAAAACATTCTTTCTTCATTCGTCCCGATGCGGATCGCTGTTACTTCAATAGCATTCTCTTTCTCTTCAAATTTTGTGACAAGCCAGCCGCCTTCATACTGAAAATTGTTTTTCTTTTTCAGTTCATCAATAGTAAACGCGGGGCGATAAGCGGAACGATCACTGTCGTCGTAAAAATCCATGTCACGCAGCGCGGTTGCTTTTCTTCCATTCCTGTCTGAGGTGAGCAGCGCAAGAGCAGGACGGCCGAGAAAAAATCCTGATTGGTTGAGCGTTGATTTCTTCGCGGAATAATTATTCAGAAGCACTTTCGCAGTTTCTCCGGGTGAAGGCGGAGTCTGCAATCCTTCGAGGTAAGCGCCGGTGAATTTTCTTGCGTCATCTTTTTCACTGCAGATGCCAATCCGATCCGCGATCACCTGGTAAGCATTCTTCATTGCTGACGGATCGAGTCCTGCCTGTTTCAATTCATTTTCTGAGAAGACGCAGCAACCAAGTCCCCAGCCTCCACCGAGTCCGCCGAGCGCAAGACTTTCCATCGGTTGAAATGATTCACTGATGAGCGGCAGATATTTTTCTGTTTCCGCTATGAGAAATTGTCGCGCGGGTGTAAGCTGTGCGCCCGTGCCGAGTGAATTTTCCGGAATGCTTTCAAAATGATCACCAAGAAAATATTCAGATTGCTGTTGATCTTCTTTCCGGATATCGGAGAAATTCTTTTTCGGCTGGAGTTCCTGGTAATGATCTTCGGTGATCCCTCCATCGATCATCAGCACCCGTTCACCTTTCTCCACGAGCGTCTGCGCGGCCATTGCGCCCGTACAGCCCGAACCAACAATAATGATGTCGTGAATTTCCACTGAAGCTAAGATACGAACGGGGGTGGGATTACAGATTTTCTACGGAGAATACAGATTACAGATCAAGACGAATTCCCGAATGTGTTAGTAAAGATCTCAGTAAATCTGTTTACATCCGTAATCTGTATTCTCCGTAGAAAATCTGTAATCTCCCTTTATTTACTGCAGTCGTCCAATAACTTCTGCGCCTGCTTTCTTCCCCAATTCGGACAAAGAGAATTCTTCGGTTTGAAGATGTCGTATTCCGTGAGCGCTTTCTGTGCCTGGACTTTTGCTTTGTCTTTTCCGCCGCCGAATGCAGGTGGAGTGTAATAAAGTCCCTGCGCTTTGGTGAAGTAAACCCGTGGATTTGTCGAATCGAGGTCCTGCGCTTTTTGCAGCAACACTCCGCTTTCCTTTCCGAACTTTGCGCCGCGCGACATCGGGCTCACACGTATGCGTGCCGAAGTTGAAATGGATCGTAGTACATAGATCTCGGAATTATTCGGAGAAATGGAATCTGCTTTCACGAGGCAGGCATCCGCCTGGTCACAGAAGGCATCCACCTGTTTTGTATCAACAAAATACGATTCCATGATGAGGCTCAGTGCCTGGTAATACCAAGGAAGCCATTGCGTAGGTTCAGCACCTGCCACACGTTCAAAGGCGTTGAAGCAACCCTGATACGTTGCCTGTGTCGACGCGGTATCCATGATCACGAGCTGCTTTTTCATCGCTGCGACATATTTCGGATTGAGATCGGCCATCACCGTATCGGTCTGTCCGCGCAGAGTGAAAGTGAATGTGAGTGTGAAAAGGGAAAGTAAGGCCAGGTTTTTCATTTTTTCAGATTGTAAAATTGTTTTCCGACATCCGCCTTCCGGCATCCGTCGTCTAGTTGTTATTATTGATGACATCTTTTGTACGGTCCGTTCCGAAACTCATGAACATGCCGAGGAAGAAGGATCTTTTTGCCGGAGGAATGATCGCTTCACGATTGAGTCCATCATAAGAATAGCGATAACCGTAAACATTGTTGAATCCGGGAACATTCGTAACGGAAATGACAAACACAGTGAACGCACCGGCGATCTTCGTGATGTAACTCGCATTCATGTTGAAGGAATTGAAATCGTAAGTTTTATCGGCGAGATAAACCGGATTGTTCGGATTGTAATAAGGCCTTCCGCTCGAATAGAAATAACTGCATCCGACGGAGGTCATGATCTTCGGGAAGAATTTTTTCACGACGATCGATGCGTTGTGCGTGGTCGCGAATGTCGGCATGGTCTCGATCGGCATGTCGCGGTAAATTCTCTTCGTGTCTACATACGTGTACGAGATCCAGTAATCGACATTGTTGAATGTTTTTTTATCTCTCCAGAAAACATCGAAGCCCTGCGCGTAACCATGCCCGTCGTTGTTGTACAACGGATAGAATTTCACGAGGTCCTCGTATTTCTTGTAATATGCTTCCACGCGCAGGGTGATACTGTCATCCACATGCTGAAAACTGAGAATGTAATGTGTCGCTTTTTCGAAATTGAGCGAAGTGGTGGCGTAAAGAATATCATTCGAAGGTTTCTGGTAGAAATCCCCGTAGGCCATACTCAACTGATTGTTCTTTCCGGCTTTCATAGCGAGGGAAGCACGCGGAGCAACATCATTCTTATTCAGCAAGGAACTGTGCTCGAATCTTCCTCCCAATCGTGCAACAAATTTTGTTCCAAGAAAAATATCCGATTCGGCGAAACCGGCCATGAAATTATCGAACATGTAGTTGTTGTAAAAATTGTATCGTCCTTTATCGGTAGCGTATTGGTATTCTCCGCCGAAACGGAACTGATCGCGCGCGAGGAAATTTCGCGTGCCCATGATCTTGCCCTGTGAAAGTGCGTCATAGGAACGGATCGTGTCGGTCGTGTTGATCGCGTTGTGATCGAACGCAGTTGACGCGGCGACATCGAGTCTCCATTTCTCTCCGTAATATTTTCTGTAACTCAGATTGGTGTACCCATCGGAATTCTGCAATTCAAACGGGATCATGTATCCATCAGTGCTGTCGATATCGGGACGTTTGAAACCGAGATTGGAATAATTGAAGTAACCGTAGAATTTCAGAATATCGGTATCGCTGAACTTTTTCCTGAAGTTGACAGAACCTCCGAGGAACTGCGGCATTTTTGTGTACTGCTGTTTTTGCGGAACAGCCCAGAAATACGGAGCGAGATTCGTGTAGTTGAGATCAAATCCGGCCGACATATTTTTATCCGCCCACAAATGATTGTGTCCTCCACCGACTCCGACGGAAGAAAACGCAAGCGAAGATTCGCTTTGGTCCGGAAGATCCTGCGTTTCGAGAACGAGTGCCGAGGAAAGTGCTTGTCCGTACTGTGCTGAATAACCTCCGGTGGAAAAAACAGTTCCCTTGAAAAGAAAAGGAGAAAATCTTCCGCGTGCAGCCACATCGGGAAGTGAAGAATAAAAAGGATTGTTCACGTTCAATCCATCAATGATCGTTTTTGTTTCAGCGCCTGTTCCCCCGCGCACGAACAAACCTTCCTGGTCGCCCACGCGTGTCGCGCCCGGCAAAGTCTGAACTGCACCGTAAATATCTCCATTGCCACCGGCGGTCGTTACAATGTCGAGTGGTTTGAGAACGGTGGTTCTTCTTTCGTCGCTCGCTTCGATCGTTCCTGCGGAAATCGTAACGACGTCGAGTTCATTCACGGTCGGGTGAAGAACGAATTTTACTTTGACGTCAGTTCCGTTGAGTGTGATCTGCTGCGATTCTTCGAGGTAACCGATGCAGCGGCAGATGAGTGTAAGTGTTCCCGTTTCGTCGGTCGTGAATGAAAAATTTCCTTTGTCGTCGGAAGATGCTCCGTCGTATGTGTCCTTGAGAATGAGATTGGCAAATGGGACGGGTTCACCTTTCACATTGATAACGCTGCCGGAAACGGTTGTCGTGGCGCTGGAAAAAATGAATAGAAAAAGTCCGGTGAAGGAAAAGAGAATGCGGAGAGAATTGGATTTCATCAGTCAGGAAAAATGTGGAGCAAATTTCGCTGAGAATAACGGATTAAACAAGGAAAATTTATCAGCGGAATCAGCGGAATCAGCGAGCGCCAGGATCAAAAATGTTCTCGCAGATCTCGCAGATTACGCGGAGTTTCAGGAGAGTTTCTTATTCCCCTTATGTCTTTTCTTGTCCCGCTTCGTTTTCTTTTCCAGATTTTTTTTCAGCGCTTTTTCGAGATCAATGTTGGTTTGATTTGCGAGACAGATGAGTACGAACAGCACGTCCGCCATTTCATCACCGAGATCGATTTTTTTATCTGACTTCTTGAACGATTGTTCGCCGTATTTTCTTGCCATGATACGCGCGACTTCACCGACTTCTTCCATCAGGATCGCGGTATTCGTCAATTCATTGAAATAACGGACGCCGTGCGTTTTGATCCATTTGTCGACGAGCTTCTGTGCTTCAGAAATTTTCATGAAGTAAAGATAGGTTCCCTGCTGAATTCGGGGAATAAAAAAACAGGAACCTTTGGAGTTCCTGTTTTTCACGGTGCCACCCGATGAATTATTGCTGAATGATCTTGGTCACTTTGAATTCTGTTCTGCGGTTGAACTGCCATTCATCTTCGGTGCATTTCACACCGTTAGTGCATCTGTTCAATGGAACAGATTCGCCATAGCCTTTTGCAGTGATGCGGTCTTTGCTGATTCCTTTTGACACGATGTAATCAACAGCAGACTGCGCGCGTTTCTGTGAAAGTTTCATGTTGTAACTGTCACTTCCGCGGCTGTCGGTGTGTGAGCTCAACTCGATTTTGATCTGCGGATTATCCTGCATGATCTTCACGAGTTTGTCGAGTTCCACCGCCGCATCGGGCCGGATATTCCACTTGTTGTAATCGTAGTAAATATTCTCGAGGCGGATCGGTTTGTTGA
>DATJEX010000140.1:0-7649 GCA_035496135.1 Bacteroidia bacterium | reverse complement strand
TTATCCAGACGAGTATCCGTTACGGCCACAAAGCGGGCATTGAAATGGCGCTCGGTATTTTCTTTTCCGATCTCACGTACCTGCTCCTCGCTTTCTTCGGACTTTCGGATTGGCTCGCTGATGTGAAATACGCGTTACCTGTCGGCATCACCGGCGGTGTTCTCCTCATCGGGTACGGCATCGTACAGGTTTTCAAGAAAGGAGTTGTGCAGAATGTGGATGGAGATGGTTCGATGGAAATAAAACGGCCGACATTCGGAGCGTTCACGCTCAAAGGTTACATCATGAATCTTCTGAATCCGTTCGTGCTTTTTCTCTGGATCGCCGCGATCGGGCTTGCTTCCACCAAACTTGATCACGACACCTTCAAGATCGTGATCTTCTTCACGGCTACATTAGCGACTGTACTCACTACAGATATTCTGAAAGCGCTCGGTGCGGCGAAGATCAAGAGTTATCTCAACCCGAACATGATCCACAAAGTGAATATCCTCGCCGGGATCATTCTCATCATCTGCGGAGTTGTGCTGATCGTGAAAGTGTTTGTTGAACATCCCTGGTCGGCACCACCGGAAATCCCGGTGATCCCTTCCTGATCATTTCTCAAGGATCGTCCTGATATCCGGACGGAAATATTTCTGGCTCTTCATCACTTTTCCATCTTCCCTGAAAATAGGTTTTCCATTCTCATCGAGCTTCGACATGTTGCTGCGGTGGATCTCGTCGAACACTTCTTCGATCTTGTGCTGCAAACCGTGACGGAGGATCGTTCCGAACGTGATATAGAGCAGATCGCCGAGTGCGTCCGCTATTTCCACGATATCGCCGCGCTTGCACGCCTCGAGATATTCTTCGTTCTCTTCCTTGAGCAGATTGAAGCGGAGCATGAATTCATCCTCACTCACCGTTCCCGTCGGCACGTAACGATTTCCTATTTTGAAGATCTCATGGAATTCTTCTACACTCTTGATCTTGTGATGAAGCCCTGAGGCGTTTACGGTTTCTGCAGACATCTGAATTTGTTTCTGTAAAAAAACAAATCCGGCTGCACATCAGCAAGGACCGTGCAGCCGGATTATCACGGATTATCAACCGTTATTTTCCGCCTTTGGCAGCTTTGGTCGCGGCGTAATTCGCATTGAGCGCCGCCACTACTTCATCGGTCACATCAAGACTGTCGTTCGCGAAAAGCAAACCGGAATTTCCACCACCGTAACCGAGAATGAAATCGATCCCTTTCTGGTGACTGTATTCTTTGAAGTAATTGGTGATCTCGTTAGTGATGATGGCGTTCTTCTGCATCGCCTGGTTCTCGAGCATGGAAATATCATTCTCCATTTTCTTGAGCGAATCCATTCCGAGGTTGATCGCAGCTTCTTCTTTGGCCGCGTCATCAGCAGAAATGGTTCCCATCTGCGTTTTGCTCTGCAATGCTTCGTAACGATTCTGCAGGGCGAGCGCCTTCTGCTGGTACACCTGCATCTTGTGATTATATGTTCCTGTTGATTGCGCGCTCAGATCGGCGAATGCTGCGTATTTGCTGTCGATGGAATCAATATTCACATACAACACTTTCGCGCCTGCGAGATTTTTCGGGATATCAAATTTCAGGTTGGGAGTGGTATCCTTCTTGACGAGCGCCGCTGTACTGGCGTTCGCGTTCTCTATCTTTTTTGCGTCCGCGAAATGCAGATAAAAAAGCACGATCACGCAGATAAGCAGAACAAAATTCAATGCGAGAGAAAGGTTGTTTTTCACGAGCTGTTGATTTGAAGGCAAAGATAAAAAAGCAGGAGGACTACGCTGTTCTTATTCAACCCCGCGGACGGGGTTTTTAACAGTTTTTGCCTAAGTACAGCAGGAAGTAGAGAAGAAAGATTAATTGTCCTGTTTATCGGCGCCGAATGTCACCGGAATGACGACTGCCGAACGCACATTCACATCATTCTTTTTCGCGGCGATCCAGTTCGGCATGGAACGTACACAGTCCTGCGCCGATTCATCGCAACCGAAACCGAGTCCGCGCAACACTTTTATTCCGCCGATCTTTCCGTCTTTCTCGATCACCACTTTGAGATAGACAATTCCCTTCACATCATTCTGAAATGCCACGAGCGGATACACGATATGTTTGGATAAATAATTTTCCATAGCCATTTCTCCGCCGGGATACGAAGCAGCAACATCGGGATGTTCGACAATGAGATCTGCGTTCTGAATTTTAGTGGATGTATCGGCATTCCCTGAATTGATGAGCAGCGACGCATCATTGATGATGGAATCGACACCGCTCTGATTCGCGTTCAACTGTTGCTGTTGTTCGTCGGTCAGATGCTGCGGGCGTTTCACCGAGAAGGTGTCGACCATCGCAGAATCTTCTGCCGTGTCATCAAACGAAGGCAGGCGCGGATCATCGGGCGCGCACGAAACGAGCAGGGAAAGAAAAACGATCGCGGTGATGTAACGCATGGTGGGCAAAGATAACAACTGGGAGTATAATGCTTTGATAAGAAGAAAGTCACTAAGGGGAACGAATTGCGAATTCGTCTGCCATGGCAGCCGTGCGAATATGCGAAGTGCGGATTGCGGAACTGCGAAAAATGATCTGAACATTCGGAGTTCGCATTCGCATATCCGAACGATCTGTAATTCGTTCCCTATTGGAAGTCGCGCACGTGGTTCTTTGTCTTCTCCACACTGTCGGCCACACGGGCACTGTCGGCTTTGGAGAGTTTGAAAGGCGTTTCCATCCTGATCGTGTCACCATTCGCAGTCGTGTCAACGCCGGAATTTTTCGGATGAAGTGAGTCGTTAACAGGTGCGACATCTCCCATGATCTCGTGTTCCTGTTCTTTTTGTCCGCACGATGTAAATAATCCAAAAGAGAAAATGACAACTATGGCGGCGAAAAACCTGGCCAGTCGTTTCTTCGGTTTTGGTTGCGTCAATTGAGAAAAACGCAATCTGCCGCACATTCTTTCCGAGCCGTTCTTCCGAAGCATCCCCAGAATTTCTTCATTGCTGCACTTGGTGAGATCAACCACAACCTTCTGACAGGCATTGCAGAAATTTCCTCCGGCAGCAGGAGTCATTTCATTCCATTTCTTTTCACAGGGATTCGGGACGGAAAACATGATACGAATGTAAGAATTAGCCTTCGTTCGATAACTCATCAGGTTGTGACTCCGTTTGAGCCAACACACAGGCCAGTGTCAGGTTATAAACACTGACACCACTTCAAACGGAGTCACAACTTCGGATCCATCTGCACTTTTCCATTGGCGGAATTTTTCGCCGTGTCGGTTTTTGGATGAGTGTAATTGACGTGCCCTTTTGGAAAGTTGTCGTTCTTTATCGGGGAATCAGCTGCAGAAGCGAAGTGAGCAGAAGATTCCTTCCAATCGAAGATCCTTATTTCACCCTGGAAATGCTGCGGATGTCTACGGTCGTAACAGGACGTGAAAAGAGTGGAGCCAAAGACCACTGCCACTGCCGCGAGAAATATTTTCAGTTTACGCGAAAATGAAAAATTCTTTTGAGGGAAGACCGGGACGGAAACCTGGTCGCTTCGGAAACGTCCGCATATCTTTTCTGAACTCTTTGCAGCGATGAATTCAACCACCTTTTCCGTTGGCATGGCGGTGAAATCCATCACCACTTTACTGCACACCGCGCAATGTCTTCCTTTTTCACCAGGGCTCATCGCGTTCCAGTTCTCGTGGCAGGGCTTGGGTATATGCAGCGGTGTATCGGTCATTTGATGCAGCTATAACGTTTGGGGGTGCAAAGGATACAATTCTTATCTCAATGAATCCGGAACGTAAGCTACATCGCCCATCAGATGCTGCGGCTCTGGTTTTGGTTTGTGCTTCTCCTGTTTCTTCACCGTTTTTTTCGCGTGAAGTGTGTCGCCGCCAAAACCCGGTGTGAGTTGCGCGTAATTCGCTGAAACTTTTCCCATCACTTCCGGTTCGTGACGATGCGAACGGCAGGAAGTGAAAAGCAGGGAACCGAAAACCAGGAGAGCGGCAGCCGTGAAGAGCCGCACACGATTCGTTCTGCGGACAGGAACAACGACAGGAAGAGCAACCTGTTCTGCTTTGAATCTGCCACAGACTTTTGCAGAAGAATTCGCCGTGAGAAAATCGACGATCTCGTTCGTGGTTTTTTTTGTGAAGTCGACAACGACCTTACAGCATTTATCGCAGAGACGGCCTTTTTCTTTCGGCGTCATTTCGTTCCAGTTCTCGTGACATGGTTTTGGAATGGTTATCATGGTGAAGCGGTTTTGGTAATAGGATGCAGGCCGGCTTTAGTTTCCATATTACCGATCAAACAATTTTTGCCGGATGTCACAACTGGTAAAGTTCAGCCAGCAGCCGGCGGAAAACAGAAGGCAGTAAGCAGTAGGCGGTCGGCGGAATACTTTCGTAATGATTCGTAATGCTCCATCGGAGCTTACTGTTATTAGCACCGTAGGTGCGAGTCATTTTCAAAACCCCAGCGGGGTGATATGTTGAGCGTGGCATGTGCGTGCTCACGAATTTTGATGCACCGAACCGAATTAAGTAGCCCCGGCAGGCGGGAGTCCGCCGCGGCGGACCGACCAGATGACGGGACAAACCGTTTTATGAAATGCTGGCCATTTTGCTCCAAAAAAATTTCACACACCCGCTTGCCGAAGTGATGGCCACCGCTGCTGCGGGCAGGGATCTCACGGATCACACAGAAATTTTTCCGCTGATCGTGCAGAAACTGAAAACCGAGAACAGAAAACTATTTCTCTCCACTCAGTGTAAGATCGAATCCTATCGTGAGTCGCGGCATGTCTCCTGCTCCGTAACCGGGCTTGACAAGATCGGTGATGCGATACGTGACGAATCCTGCGAGATCACCGCGACCGAACCTGGCGGTAACGCCTGCTTCTTTCTTCTTCAAACCCGCCAGTCCGGTCACTTTGATCCTTGTTTTCATGTGATCTCCCAATGGAGAACTGTTGTCGTAAGCGATCGCGACGTCTTTGCTGCGGAAGATCTGTTCGCCGAAGACTCCGGCATCGACCCAGTACGATGGTTTCCTGAAATGTTTTTTGAAGGTGTGCCGCCAGCAGATGACGCCGGAAAATTCGTGCATCTTCATTCGCTCCTTGTCATACATCCCGGGAATGAAAGGAGAAGTTTTCATCGCGCTCTGCATCGGAAATAATTCATCACGGCGATAGGAAAGATCCATGATCACCGAACCATGGCGCGTGATGAGTGACTTGGAACGCAACCCGAATCCGAACGCGTTCGATCCTGCTTTCACAGCGTAAACATTTCCATCAGGAATTCCCACTTCTCCCACCTGCGCAAAACCCATGACATCCGTGGGAGGAAATTGCGGTTTCTTCGGAGCAGGTTTGATGAAATCGATCTCGGTCGTGTGATGCACAGAATCCATTTTCGTGACATACATCGTATCGTAGACCGGAATGATGGAATCGTAAGTCACAACCTGGCGGAGTGTATCATGACGCACGATCGTATCATTC
Organism: Bacteroidia bacterium; assembly: GCA_035496135.1. Lineage (GTDB taxonomy): Bacteria > Bacteroidota > Bacteroidia > Palsa-965 > Palsa-965. Next base: position 2,116 of record DATJEX010000140.1, on the reverse strand, counting down.
TTCACAATACGCGTGACCGAATCGCGGTAGATATAATTCCGGATCGTATCCGTTACATAATGTGTGACGTTGATCGTGCGTGTAACGTAACGATGAATGGTGTCGGGCCTTGAATAGGAATATGGATTATAATACGGCGCTGGATTTCCATACGAAGTCGGATATGGATTGTTGTAATAATGCACCGCCGTGTCGCGCGCATACGCGGTTGCGTACACCTGCGCCATTGAATCTTTATAAGCGATCGCAGCTCTTATGGAATCCTGGCGCAACTGGTACATGGAATCGCGGTACCGTGAAATATCGGCGATGTGCGTGTACTGCTGCGGATATTGCGAAGGAGGCGGATATTCATTCGGATCCGTTTCTCTTTTACCGGGAACATGGACATAGAATCCGTCGAGGTAAACTCTTTTCTTGATAATGGTTCCGAGAAAATGATGCTGATCGTCGCAGCTCGTCAAGAATGACAAAAATAAAATGAAACAGATGGGGAGGATTCGTTTCATGGTTCTTAGCGTTGGTTTTGTAATTCTTCACCATAGTTTTCATTAGGATTAGCATTTGATTTTATTAACGATCATTTTCCTGAACCGTTTTCGGTTTGCTGTTTTCAGTTGGCTGTTTTCAACCATAAACCGTAAACTGGCAACCGACAACTATTCCTATAACGGCATTCATCCAAAAAGGTACACTTGCTCAATTCTGTTCACACTTGCTTATACGATGAGCCCCTACCCGGTCAACCGTCTATCTTTGTTAAGGTTTGAAAAGGGTTAAGGCATACTTTGTAAAAATGGGGCCGCTGCTGTTAAAGTATGCGAAAGCTGTTCCGCGTATGTACTGGAACACTTTGAAGACAAGAAAAGGAAGATGGTGCACTTACGGAGTTGTACTTCTCATCGCATACTACTTCTGTCTTCCCGGAAAACTTTTCACCGATCCCACGAGTACTGTTCTTCTCGACAAAGACGGAAAACTGCTCGGCGCGAAGATCGCTTCGGATGGGCAATGGAGATTTCCGGAACGGAAAAAAGCTCCATACAAATTCTCGCAATGCCTCATTCAATATGAAGACCGCCAATTTGCTATTCATCATGGTGTGAATCCTGCGGCGCTGTTCCGTGCGGTGAAACAGGATATCAGCGGAGGTAAAGTCATTTCAGGCGGAAGCACGATAACGATGCAGACGATCCGTTTGTCGAGAAAAAATCCGCCGCGGAATATCTGGCAGAAGATCATCGAGATCATTTTAGCGACACGAATTGAATTCAGTTATTCGAAACAGGAAATCCTTGCGCTGTACGCATCGCATGCTCCATTCGGAAGTAACGTCGTCGGAATTGATGCGGCTGCGTGGCGATATTTTGGAAGATCTGCCGATAATTTATCGTGGGCCGAATCAGCAACGCTCGCCGTTTTGCCGAACAGTCCTTCGTTAATTTATCCCGGAAAAAATTCGCAGCGACTGAAAGACAAACGCGATCGTTTACTCGACCGGCTGGTTGAAGCAAAAGTTATCGATCAGCAAACGTGTGATCTTTCGAAACAGGAAGGACTTCCCGGGGCGCCTCTTCCGTTACCACGCCTTGCTCCTCACCTGCTCGACCGTGCGGCGAAAGACGGAATGAAAGGACAGGTGGTGACGACAACGCTCGAATCGGATCTACAGACCCGTGTGAATGAAATTGTGATGCGTCATCATCTTCACCTGAAAGGAAACCAGGTGAACAATGCAGCGGCCATCGTGCTCGATGTTCCGACGGGAAATGTTTTGGCTTACGTCGGAAATGTGACGGATGAATCGGACAGCAGCGGTGCTGTTTCAAAAGATAATGGGAATGATGTTGATTGCATCACAGCTCCGCGCAGCACCGGAAGTATTCTCAAACCTTTTCTTTATGCCGGAATGCTAACGGATGGTGTCATTCTTCCAAACACACTTGTTCCTGATATTCCCACCGATCTTTCCGGCTACAATCCGCAGAATTTCAATCGCAGCTATGACGGCGCTGTTCCGGCCCGCCGCGCGCTGGCCCGCTCACTGAATGTGCCGGCGGTGCGCATGCTGCAGCAATACCGCGTAGAACGTTTTCATGACCTGCTGAAAAAAACA
>DATJEX010000139.1:0-6605 GCA_035496135.1 Bacteroidia bacterium | reverse complement strand
CGTGATTTTATTCATCACACCAATGGAAAGTCCTGCGAGGAAATAGGGATGAATATCTCCATTTCCCAATCCAATGCGGAGAGCCGGTGTGATCCGGAGTGCCCGTGCCCACATTTCATCCTTCTGATCATTGGTGACATTCGAGCTGTTGACACTGTTCGATGTGAAGGTGTATTTTCTTCCGGCGAGATAATTCACTCCGAGATCGACACCGATCACATCATTGAACCAGTAACCAACATAAGCGTGCGCATTCGCCCCGCTTCCGAATGAACCGTAAACATTGTCTTCGGAAAATGTATTCGCGGGATTATTGTTCTCTGAATTTGTACCAATAACATCCTTTGCCATCGGCAAACCATAGCCGAAACCAAGTCCTGCGTAAACCTGTGATTTTACAAGGATGTGTGAGAAACAGAAAACGGCAGAAAGCAGTATGACCTTTTTCATATAGTTCCTTTTTCGTTAAGCAGTCCACTGACTCACGTCTGTTACGGATATTATCAGTCCTGCATGTAACGAAAATAGTTCCGGGCGTTTTCATGCTGCAGGGAATTTCGACTCATGGATAGATCGAAACGATGGTAGGCTGAAAGGGAACAAAGGATGGGAAAATCAAATGGACAACCCGATCAATACAACTCCACCTCCGTCGCGCCGAATCCGTATCGCTGAAACGACGCATCATGAAAACGAATTCCTTTCTGCGCCGAAAGAATTCTCCGCACTTCGGTTTTCAGTCTTCCATTCCCTACTCCATGAATGAAAATGATGCGCTGTAATTTATTCGCGATCGCTTCGTCGAGCTCCTGCTGCACTCTCTTCAATTGTACATCGATCAGTTGCGCGTTCGTCATGCCGTTCCAGTTGTCGAGCAATTCCTCGATGTGTAGATCAACTTCCTTTTCGCTCAGCTGATTCTTCTGATGAGGAATGGAAACTTTTGAGGAAGAAATTTTCTGTTCCTTCTCTTTCAGCATGCGCTGAATGTCGGCATTCGTCAGTGGTTTTGTTTCCACGATATTTTCCTCTTCCAGCACCACCACGTCGGCGATCCAAGCGATGCCTTCGGTCAATCCATTTTCGCGGAACGTGGAATCCTTGAAGAATTTCACGCCGGCCATTTTCAGAACGGTCGAAACGGGATCACGATGCTGGTAAGAATCGCCGCTGAAGAAGAGCGCATCCGTTTTCAGTTGTCCCCACTCATCGATCTGCTGCGGCGTCAGTGTTTCAATTTCGAATTCCGTGTACGGACGCATCGCACCCGATTCCATGCACATCCATTCGCGCCCGTCCTTGAGCGAGAGCGTGAAATAAATATCGTAGGATGAGTTATTGAATAAAACGAGATCGATCTTTCCTGCCGAAGGGAATTGCTGGTTTTTTGGAATAAAGGCGAGATAAATTCCTTCCGGATAGTTCACCCTTTTCTCATCATGCTTTTCCACGTCCTCTTTTCTGTCCTCCGTCTTCCGTGTTCCGTCCTCCCGTTTCAAAGATACAGCAGTATTGATCGGTTCTGCCGGCACGAGTTGATTCAGCGGATATTCATATTCAAATCCATCCTCGATCTCCACCATCGCTGTTGTTGGATTGATGATGCGTGTGATCACACCTTCGCCCTTCTCGTTGAGGAATCGTACTTTATCACCTTTGTTCAGTTTCATTGGGTCAATTACAGATTTTACAGATATACGGATTACTGATCTTACAATTTCAATTTGCGAATTCAATGATTGACTTTGGTTAATGATTGCTTCTCATAAGCCTGATCTGTAATCCGTATATCTGTAAAATCTGTAATCATCCCTCCTATTTCCCGATCTTTTTTAAAACACTTTCATACTTCTCAATATACATATCGACAGGGATCTTCTTCGCCAGGTCGGCAAACAGTTTGAAAGGAATGTCGTCGAGTTTTTTCAGTCGCACGCAACTCTTGCCCATATCAAGTTTTCCTTTCGCCTGTTTCTTGTATTCGTCCTGGAACCATTTGAGCAATTTCGAATCCATGTACAATCCCATGTGATAGACCGCGAGAAAATTTTTCTGCGAAGCGATGCTCACGAGTCCGAGCGGAGTTCCGGGAGAAACGTGATAACCTTTCGGATAAGTGGAAAGCGGAATGCAATACGTGATCATACCGTAAGCCATTCCTTCTTGGTAACCTTTCGGCAGATTTTTTTTGAACGCGTTACGCAATTCGGTGAACGCTTTTTTCCTGTCGGCAGGAATGTTTTCGAGATATTCTTCCGGGGTCTTCGCTTCCGTTTTCATGATCATTTCTTTTTGAATTCCGATTGGAGCAAACAATATATGGCTGAATCCCCAAACTTTCCCTTGAAATAATGGTTCTGACGGAAATACGCTTCCTGCCTGAAACCGAATTTCTCCAGCAATGCGCGTGAAGCATCATTTGCCGGATTGATATCCGCCATCACGCTGTGAAAACCGATCACCTCAAAACCGTAACTCAGAATGGCCTGCATCGCTTCAGATGAATAGCCCTTTCTCCAGAATCTTCTCGCGATCTGGTAACCGATCTCTCCACGGTGATTGTTGAAGTCGTTGCGGTAATACCCCATCGATCCGATGAACTCACCCGTCTCTTTTATCTCCATCGCCCAGTTGATCGCCAGGTTATTCGCCAGGTTGTTATCAATCAGCTTCACCATATCATGGATCTCCGAAACATCCTTCGCCATTTCACGATCGAGGTATTTCATTCCTTCGGGATCGGTTCGCGTGAGAAAATGTGCAGGTGCATCATCATTCGTCATGCGACGAAGAAGAAGACGGGGCGTTTCGAGAACCGGGAATGGAGTAAAATTCGGTGTTAACATGTTAGCTATTGACAAGTCCCAAATTTCGGGATAATTTTGGTCAGCATTACCACCATGAAAAAACTCCTTCTTTTATTTTCATTCTCCATTCTCCATTCTGCATTCTCCATTCTTCACGCGCAGAAAGTGAAATGGGAGAATGACACGGTTTATAAAAATAACGCTCCGTATTGCCTGATCAAAAAATCGGGCGGACTGGAAGCCACTTTTTCCATCCAGACACTGAAAGGAACGGAAGTCGCCGTTTCTGCCGTGGACAAGGATCTCAAAGACGAAAACGGGTATCCGTATTACAGGGTGACATTCCTCGTTTCGAAATCGATAGCAGATGTTCCGAACGGATTCAACTTCGGAAATAAACTCGCCAAAGCCTGCGTGGAGAATGACATCATCACCGGTGATTCACTCAACAGCGGAGGAGAATCACGATTCCTTGTTCTTTATCCGCAACGTAAGTCGGCCGTACAGAATATGGATATCGTCAACGTAGCGAACAATAACAACTATGTGATGGTGGACCGCGACCGGAAAGGAATAGTGACCGTGATGGGCGCTTCGATCAAACAGAGCAATGTGGAGATCGGTTCGTGCACCGAAAAATCAGGCGCTGGCGGCGGATCAACTTACAAGACGGTTTCATTTTATCTACCGACCGGAACGAAGTGCGCCGAAGCGACATTCACGGGAGCAGCCGCTACTTCCTGCACCATCGTCACCTTCAAAGACAACGGACAACATGTGCTCACGATCCAGAATATGGCGATGAAGAACGAAGAGATCGCGAGGTGGCTGGTGGATAATTATTACCTGTAGTTTATCAGATTTTCCTGTTGTACGAACTCCGAAACCGGCGAATACGCGTAATACAGATTTATTGATGTTCGAAAATGTCAGCCACGGTTCGTAGGCGATCTCATTTCGTAAGATTCGTGCATTCGCATTTAGCGTATTCGCCTATTTCGTAGTTCGTACTAAAGCGGATTGAAGAACATCAGCATACAACTTCTCATACATCGGCAATATTTTCGCGATATCGAATTCCTTCGAGCGGTTCCAGGCGTTCTCTTTGAATTTCTTCAGCGTGGCATCATCACCAAGGATCGTGATCGCATTCTTCGCCATGTCATCCACATCACCTACGTTGCTTGTGAATCCGGTAACACCATTCAGATTGACTTCAGGAAGTCCGCCCGTGTTGGTGGAAATGACAGGAACATGCGAAGCCATTGCTTCAAGAGCGGCGAGACCGAAACTTTCCGTTTGAGAAGGAAGAATGAACAGATCGGCGATTGCCAGCACCTCGTTCGGATACTGAACTTTTCCGAGTGAAATGATATCATCGCAGGTTTTCAATTCGCGGCAGAGTTTTTCAATGTTCGCCCGCTCGGGGCCGTCGCCAACCAGGATCAGTTTCGCGTTTATTTTCTTCCGCACTTTATCGAAGACGCGCAGCACATCGTCGACACGTTTCACTTTCCGGAAATTTGAAACGTGCACGAGCAGTTTCTCTCCATTCGGCGCGAACATATTCTTGTTGCAATGATTCGTTTGCTTGCCGTAATCATCCAGGCGGATGAAATTCGGGATCACTTCGATCTCGCGTGTGACTTTGAAATATTTGTACGTATCGGCCTTCAGGCTTTCCGAAACCGCCGTTACTGCGTTGGAATGATTGATCGCGAAGGTGATGACAGGTTCAAATGAAGCATCTCTTCCTACAAGTGTGATATCCGTTCCGTGAAGTGTTGTGATGAATGGAAGATCGATGCCTTTGTCTTTCAGGATCTGTTGCGCGACATACGCGGCGCTCGCGTGCGGAATGGCGTAATGCACGTGCAGGAGATCGAGTTTTTCATTCACCACCACATCCACCATGCGGCTGCTCAACACGAGCTCATACGGCTGGTAATCGAACAACGGATAATCGGAAACAGAAACTTCGTGATAGAAAATATTCTCCGTGAAGGAATCGAGACGCACCGGCTGACTATAGGTAATGAAATGCACCTGGTGGCCTTTGCGTGCCAATGCTTTTCCGAGTTCCGTTGCCACAACACCGGATCCGCCGAACGTGGGATAACATACGATACCTATTTTCATTTACGATTTACGATTTACAATGTACAATTTGCATTCCGCTGGATAATGGATTCAATCACCACCATGCAAAGTTACAGGAGTAACAGGAAGTAAAGTCGTCGCATTATAATTAATTTCTATAGCACGAAAGCCAATTTGATATGTCCCCAACCGTGGTTTCTTCCTCCTTCGAATTCAGGAGAAAGGAACAGTTCATAAAATTCCACGCTGAACTTTTTATCAGCGATACCGATCCCACCGGAAACTGAAAAGACTCCCCTGCTGATGTCTTCTTTCCTTATCGTGTAAACGCTCGACGTATTGAACAGTCCGCCTTCGAGTGTCGCGTCGTATGCGATGATCTTCATTTCTCCCTTTGCAAAAAAGAAACATTGAAAATGCACAGGGGCTTCCTGCATGTTACGATCGTCGTTCAGGATCCCGGCGCGCGTGAGAAGCCCGAATCCTCCATTGGTATAAACCGTTCCGGCATTCAACGACCCGTATCCCACCAGGTCGAAATGATCATGCCTTACTTTCCATACATCGTATGGACGCCAGTGCAGCAGATCTTTCTCGGCAATCAGCGAATAATTCACCATCACATCATTCGCGATCTGGTTCTGCCAGCCATGCGGAGGAGGATTGTTCGTGTGTTCATGAATGAATTTCTGCGATTCATATCCCAGCGCATACGGACCGATGACACCGAGATCGAATTCACTTTTCACGAACAGTTGCTTTTGCACATCGAACGAACTGCGGTTCAAACCGAAATAAAATGTTCCGGAGAATGGACGGTCGCCATGGAGGACCGTATCGGAACGAATACTCGTTGGTGTGAATCCCTGCTGACCATAAGTGATTCCGAACGCGAGATCTTTTCCACCATGCGTGTGCAGCAGCGCGTGCGATAGCGGATCTTTTGAGAGCACCGGGAAATCGAGTTCGATATAGGATCCCTGTGTGTAGTAATAATCGGTGAAAGTGAAGAGATCGTTGTCGTAATCGATGATGAACGCTTTCCGAAGTGGAATAGAATCCGCATGGACCACTGATTCCGTTGTATCTGCTGCATCTGTTTGTTGCGCGTGAACGAACACGGGCAGAAAAAGAATAACAGCAATCAGCCGGTTTAACATTCTTACAACATACAAAATAATTTGTTCCGCACATTTTGCAGCAGAGCGCGACACTTGTTTACATTTACAACGATCAAACACTCTAAAATGAAGTTGTTCCTCAATTCGACAACTGAAAACCAACAACTGAAAACTGAACTATGGATAAGACCACCAACACACTCAACTGGTTCGAAGTTCCGGTAGCGGATTTCGATCGTGCCAAAAAATTCTATGAAACCGTTTTCGGTGTCGAACTTTTTGTAATGGATTTCGGCGGATTCAAAATGGGATTGTTCCCGTCTGAACCCGGCAACGGAAAACTCACCGGGGCCATCTGTCATGGCGAATGGTATAAACCATCGCAGGATGGCGCGCTTGTTTATTTCAATGCGAATCCTGACCTGAGCGATTGCCTCGCGCGCGTGGAAAAAGCCGGGGGAAAAGTCATCCGCCCGAAAACACAGATCTCGCCGGAATACGGAAACATGGCGATGTTCATCGACTCAGAAGGAAATCGTGTGGCGATGCATTCGCAGAAATAAAAAGGGAAGGATTA
>DATJEX010000138.1:0-4023 GCA_035496135.1 Bacteroidia bacterium | reverse complement strand
AAACAGAGATTCGCGTTGGACGGATCAAGCTTGAATGCTTCGAGATAAAAAGGAAGCGCCGCCTCATAATTATCTTCCGCGAATTTCAGGTCACCCTGCGCGATATTCTGCCGAACAGCTTTCGGCATGCCGGCTGCAAGTGCAAGTGTGAAAATGGTGATCAGAAGGATAAAACGCGGAAGTGCTTTCGAATATCTCATTGCCGTTATTAAAACGTTACCAAAAATAGAAAAACCCCTGACGTGAAGGTCACGCGAGGGGTTAAATATGAAATGAATTTCAAATGAGGATCAGATCTCGCGGTTCACATCCCAGTTCTCGAGATAATCGGCCACTTTCCGGACGAACATTCCGCCCAAGGCTCCGTCCACCACGCGGTGATCATAAGAATGAGAAAGGAACATCATGTGACGGATGCCGATCGTGTCGCCCGAAGGAGTTTCGATCACAGCCGGTTTTTTCACAATGGAGCCGACGGCGAGGATCGCTACCTGCGGCTGATTGATGATCGGTGTTCCCATCAGGTTGCCGAATGAGCCAACGTTGGAGATCGTGTAGGTGCCGCCGGCAATATCATCCGGGTTGAGTTTTCCTGCGCGTGCACGTGCGGCGAGATCGTTCACCGTGGCGCACAATCCGAAAAGATTCATGCGGTCGGCGTTCTTGATCACGGGAACAATGAGATTTCCGCTTGGGAGAGCGGCCGCCATTCCGATGTTGATGTTCTTGCGAACGATAATTTTCGTTCCGTCGAGCGAAACGTTGATCATCGGGTAATCTTTTATCGCTTTCACGACCGCTTCGACGAAGATCGGCGTGTAAGTGAGTTTTTCTTTTTCGCGTTTCTCGAAATCCTTTTTCACGCGTTCTCTCCAGCGAACGAGATTCGTTACGTCCGCTTCCACGAATGAAGTGACGTGCGGAGAAACATGCTTGCTCATCACCATGTGCTCGGCGATCATCTTGCGCATGCGGTCCATCTCGATGATCTCGTCGCCGTTCATCATTGTCACATTCGGTTTCTGAATGTTCTGCTGAACCGGTTCTGATTTCACCGAAGCGCCGTTTCCATTGGAAACCGGTGTTTTCTCGATGACCACTTCACGTGTCTGAACTTTTCCTTTGTTCGGGAGATAATTCAGAATATCATTCTTCGTAACGCGTCCGTGCGAACCTGAACCGGAAATGGTTTTGAGTTCGGCAACAGAAATGCCTTCTTTCTTCGCGATGGTTTTCACCAGTGGCGAATAGAAACGATTGCTCCCTTTGGTAGAAAGTGATCCGTTGGAAGTAACTGTTTGCTGAACGATGGGTTGTTGTTTCGTAGCGGTTGTCACATCGAGCGAAGTCGAAATGTCTTCTTTCTTTTCCTCGATCGGTGTGACCGGTGCGGATGAAACGGATGCATTTACTTCGGAAGAAAGGATGGCGATCGGTTTTCCCACCTGGATGACATCTCCTTCATTGAAGAGTTTCTTCATCAGAATTCCTTCGAAAGGAGAAGGAATTTCCGAATCCACTTTATCGGTGGCGATCTCGAGGACCACATCATCGATCGCGATCCGGTCTCCTTCGTTCTTCAGCCATTTGATGATGGTAGCTTCCGCCACGCTTTCACCCATTTTCGGCATGATCAGCTCAACTTGTGCCATAATCGTTCTGTTCGGGAATTGAAACTTGTGTGTGGCCGTAAAAGTACAGGTTTTCGTTCGTACGAAAAAGGGTTCATATCGATGAATCGTCCCGATCATAGCCCACCGATTAATCGGTGGGCTATGATGGAGCAAACAAACTCTTTTATCATCTTTGACGACCGAAATGTCATTCCTGAAAAAATACTGGGGCTCCCTGAGGCGATTACGCTTCCTGCATTGGCTGTACAATCTCACGAAGTACGGCCGGCTGAAGAAGAATAAAGGACTCTACGAGAAGTATGGCATCGACAAAAGTGTGGTGAGTTCCATCGCGCATAAAGACATTTCCAATCCCGGAAAAGATATTCCCTGGCTGGATCGCGATGATGCGAAGAAGCAATTAACGGAAAACCCAAACCTGAAAACTTTTCCAATTCAGTGGCAGGAACAATTGCTTGCATGGCCCGATCGCGGCGTGATGATCCTGGAAAATTTTGCTTCGGCAGAAAAGTGTGATAAAGTGAATGCCGATCTGGAACGGATCATTTTGAATAAAGAGCTCGATTTCGATTACACGAATTCGCGCGTGATGAATGCGTGGAAAAAGTCGGAAACGGTCAAATCACTGGCGAAAGACCAGCAGCTTCATGATTTTCTTTCGTTCACATTGGGAAAAGAGGTCGTTCCGTTCCAGACGATCTCTTTCCTGAAAGGAAGTCGTCAGAAAACACATTCCGATTTCATTCACATGACCACGGAGCCGGTCGGTTATCTCATCGCGACATGGATGGCGCTCGAAGATATTGCTGCAGATTCCGGCCCACTTCATTATTATCCCGGAAGTCATAAGTTGCCATACATTCTCGGCGAAGATTTCGATCACGATTCCAATTCCATTTCCGTAGGCGATGATCTGTACGGGAATTATGAGAAGGAAATAGCCAAACTCATCGCGGAGAAAAAACTGCAGAAAGAAATTTTCCTTCCGAAAAAAGGAGACCTGCTCATCTGGCATGCGAACCTGCTTCACGGCGGAGAACAGGTGACGAATGAAAATTCCACCAGGAGAAGTTTAGTGACACATTATTTCTGCAAGGGGGAAGTGGTTTGCTATCATGAGATCACGCAACGGCCGGCGGTTCCGCCCACATTCTGACGCGCAGTAAGCAGTAGGCTGTAGGCAGTAAGCAGTCGGCGGGATTTGGGTCGGCGGTCACCGGGGCACGGGGAAATTATCTGTGATGATCTGTGAGATCTGTGTGCAACAAAACTCTGCGCAATCTGCGTAATCCGCGAGAAAAATTTCCATCGCACATGGCCAGGCAGAAAGCAGTCGCCGGGATTGTGGTCACCGGGCACCGGGAAATTTTCTGTGATGTTCTGTGAGATCTGTGTGCAACAAAACTCTGCGTAATCTGCGTGATCCGCGAGAAAAATTTCCATCGCACATGGCCAGGCAGAAAGCAGCAATGAAGTACAGGCAAGCTGACTTCATTGCGCGTATGCGGTAGGGAGAATTCCGGAGGTCAGCATTTTCCGGATTCCGTTCCCGGCGTTTCCTTATATTTAAGATCCAAAACCTTTCCTCATGAAAAGAAATCTACTCCTTACCATTTTCTTTTTTGTCAGCGCGATGAATTTCTCTTTCGCACAATGCACGATCGACCAGAATCAGCCGCAGAATGACGGAGGCACGAGCGAACGGAATCTGCCGGGCTATTACGACTGGCAATCGTTCACTGCCGGAATGACCGGCGTGCTTTGCCGTGTGGATGTACTGTTCTGTAATTCCAACACGCAGCTGAACGGAACCGGGATCGTGAAGATCTATGATGGAACAGGAATTGGCGGAACATTACTTGCGACAGACACCGTAACTGTAAATGGAACCGCGTACAACCTCAACACACCTTTCTGGCAGATGTTTTTCATTTCTTCGTTCCCCGCGGTGGTGAGCGGGCAGGTGTACACGTGGGAATTCATTCCGATCCAGGGAGGAGGTTTGCCGGATCCTTATCTCATTCAAATCAATATTCCGGATGTATACTCAGGCGGGATCAGTTACAATTTCGGAACAAATGGTGACATCGCGTTTGCAACGTATGTGGATGTAGCAACGGGAATGAATTCTTCACTGAATGAAAATGGTTTTGCAGTTTACCCGTTGCCGACTCATGATGTTGTGACTGTCGATGCGAATGTTTCGCTGCTGAATGAAAAATATTCCATCTACGATGAAACAGGCCGCGTTGTTATGGAAGGAATTTTTGACGCAGAAAAACCGGTGATCGATGTGCACACGCTTTCTCCGGGAATTTATTTTCTGAAGGCAGGGGAGATGGGAGTGAGGAAGGTAGTAAAGCAGTAGGCAGTAAGCAGTAAGCAGTAA
>DATJEX010000137.1:0-10522 GCA_035496135.1 Bacteroidia bacterium | reverse complement strand
ATGCAAAACTGAAAGTTCAGTTCTTCTGGCCGTTCAAAGCCAGTTACTGGATCATCGCTCTTGCTGATGATTACAGTTATGCGGTCGTGAGCCATCCAGGCCGAAAATATCTCTGGATCCTTTCACGGACCTCAAAAATGGAAGACACCGTTTATGCGCAGATCATTTCGAGGCTGAAAGAAATGGATTTTGATGTTTCGAAGATCAAACTGATGCCACAGCAATAAAAGAACTTCAGCCTTCACAGGCTGGATCGTGGAATAAAAAAACCGTCAGATCAGAGAATATTCACTTCTCTCTCGAGCTCCACCCCGAATTTCTCCTTCACCGACTCCAGTATTTTCGAAGACAGATCAAAAATTTCACTTCCCTTCGCATCTGAATAATTCACGAGCACAAGCGCCTGGTCTTTGTGAACACCGGCATCACCGAAACGTTTTCCTTTCCATCCGCATTGTTCGATGAGCCAACCCGCAGCGAGTTTGAAATCATTTCCATTCGCGTACGAAACAATTTCGGGAAAATCTTTTTTCAGTTTCGCATGTTGCACCGCGCTCACAACAGGATTCTTGAAAAAACTTCCGGCATTACCGATCACTTTCGGATCGGGTAATTTACTGCTGCGGATATTGATCACTGCCTGCGAAATGGCGGCGATGGATAATTCTTTAACGCCCATTTTCTCCAGCTCCTTTTCGATCGCGCCATAACTCGTGTTGAATTTCGGTTTCTTCGAAAGACGGAAGGTGACGGAGGTGATGAAGAATTTATCTTTCAATCCGCGCTTGAAAACACTTTCGCGGTAACCGAATTTGCATTCCTCGGCCGAAAATGTCCGGATGACTTTTTCTTTCAGGTGAAACGCTTCGAGCGAGTGAAAAACATCTTTCAGTTCCACGCCATAGGCGCCTATGTTCTGCATCGGTCCCGCGCCTACACTCCCTGGAATGAGCGAAAGATTTTCCACTCCGCCGAAATTATTTTTGATGCAATACAGAACGAAATCGTGCCACACTTCTCCCGCCCCGGCCCTGATCAATACTTCGTCCTCCGTTTCGCTCAATTTGAAAATCCCCCGCAGATCATTCCTTATCACCAGCCGATCCACATCTTTGGTGAAGAGAATATTGCTTCCGCCGCCGAGAATGAACGACGCTGTTTTTTTATTCTCCGAGATCGTTTGTAATTCGTTCAGCTCTTCCGTCGTACTCACTTCCGCGAACCAGCGGGCTGTCACATTCATGTGGAATGTATTCAGGGAACGGAGCGGATAATTTTCCAGGATCTTCACTACTCAAAAATATGTACGATTTACGATTTACAATGTACAATTTGTTCGAATTGTGCACATCCGGTTTATGATAAATTGTACATCGTAAATCGTAAATTGTAAATCGTCGGAAGGACATCGTATCTTCGGGGAGTCAAACAAAAAATGAAGAGAGTAATCGTATCTGTAATCAACGATCTCGTCACTGATCAGCGCGTGCACCGAACATGTACCACGCTGCACGAACTCGGATACGATGTGTTGCTGGTGGGAAGGCACAAGCACGATTCGCTCACGATGCCAGCGCGTGATTACAAGGTCCATCGCATGAACCTGGCATTCGAGAAAGGAATGATGTTCTATATTTCCTTCCAGTTCCGGCTTTTCTTTTTCCTGCGGCGCAACAAGGCGGACATTTATTTCGCCAATGATCTCGACACGCTTTATCCGAATTACCTGGTCTCGAAATGGAGAAAGAAGCCACTCCTCTACGATACGCACGAGATCTTCACCGAAGTTCCGGAACTGGTGAACCGGAAATTCAAACAGAACATCTGGCGGAGATGGGAGGGAAGAATTTTTCCAAAACTCAAAAATGTTTTCACGGTCAATTCCTCTATCGCCGACTGGTATGAAAAAAAATACGGCATTCGTCCGCACGTGATGCGCAATATTCCACCGCTGGCGAACACAGCGCGTGCGCTTACACGCGGAGAAGTTCATTTACCGGAAAATAAAAAAGTGATTCTTCTGCAGGGCGCCGGTATTAACGTAGATCGGGGCGCAGAAGAACTGGTGGATGCGATGCAGTTCGTGAACGATGCCGTGTTGCTGATCATCGGTGGAGGAGATGTGATCGCGCAACTGAAAGAAAGAGCGGCGCAGGAACATCTTGAAGGAAGAATAATTTTCACGGGCAAACTTCCGCCGCATGAATTACGTGCGTGGACAAAACTCGCAGACATCGGTGTGACGATGGACAAGGACACGAATATCAATTACAGGTTTTCACTCCCGAATAAAATATTTGATTACATCCACGCAGGAATTCCGGTTCTCGCTTTTGATTTGGTGGAAGTGAAGAACATCGTGGAGAAATACAAGGTTGGAAAAATATCTCCATCGCACGATCCAGAAGTCATTGCCAAAACGATCAATGAAATGATCTGCAGCCCTGAGTTTGTGAAGTGGAAGATGAATACGATCAGCGCAGCGAAAGAACTCAATTGGGAAAACGAGAAACGGGTGTTGGTAGAAGTGATGAATTCTCTATAGAGATCAATTACGGATTGTACGGATATACTGATAGTTGTCGCAAAGTATTTGTACGTCAATAGTAAGTCGGTCTGTGCAAGTGCTAACTGTGTTCAATTAGTATCTTTGCCAACTGAATTCCTGTAGGAACTATCTGTAATCCGTATATCCGTACAATCCGTAATTGATCCCTTTTGCCCCAGTCTATTCATATCGTTTCTTTTGATGTTCCTTATCCACCGAGTTATGGCGGAGTGATCGATGTGTATTACAAGATCAAGGCATTGAAGGAACTCGGTGTTGATGTTCATCTGCACGCGTTCGATTACGGCAGGGGTGAAGCAGGACAACTGAATGGCATTTGTAAAAGCGTTCAGTACTATCCGCGGAATGAAAGCCGTTCACTTTTCTTTTCAAAAGATCCATACATCATCGCATCGAGGAGATCCGGTGAATTGCTGAAAAATATTTCTGGGGATGATCTTCCTGTCCTGTTCGAAGGATTGCATTGCTGCGCGTTTCTTGATGCGCCTGAGCTGAGGAACAAAAAGAAATTCGTCCGCACCCACAACATTGAACACGATTACTATCGGTCGCTCGCCGGAGTGGAAAGAAAAATGTGGAGGAAGATGTATTTCCTGCGTGAAGCGAATAAACTTGAAAAATTCGAAAAGAAATTAGCGCTGGCAGAAAAAGTGTTCGCGATCTCTCCGGCCGACGCGGAACAGCTTTCATCACGATATAAGAATGTTGAACACGTGATGGCGTTTCATCCGAATACGGAAGTCAAAATAAGTTTGTTTGAACCGCACCAGGAAAGATCGAACATCAGGAACAAGTTTGCCCTTTATCACGGTAATCTCGAAGTAGGGGAGAACAACCAGGCTGCACTTTTCCTGGTCAACGAAGTCTTTTCTCATTTAGCAACGAATCTGACCATCGCGGGAAATAATCCTTCTGCTGAGCTGAGGAAAGCTGTTGCGAAAACAAGCAATGTGCATCTCGCGGCGAATATTCCAACGGAAAAGATCGACGAACTCATTGAAAATGCTCACGTCAATATTCTCCCGACGTTCCAGGCCACCGGTATAAAACTGAAACTGCTCACTGCGCTTTTCCGCGGAAAATTCTGCCTCGTCAATTCACCAATGATCGCCAACACCGGACTGGAAGAGCTATGTGTGGTGGCGGAAACTTCGCTTGCTATGCGCGCCCGCCTGAATGAATTATTCAGGATGGAATTTACGGAGGCGGATGTGGAAAAAAGAAAGTTGGTGCTGGGTGATAAATTCTCCAATAAGAAGAATGCGGAGAAGCTGGTTTCGAAAATTTTCTGAGTCTAATCCCTGGTGACCGGTGACCTTTTACCGCCGACGCGATGCATCGCGTCCCTAACTGCTTTCCGCCTACTGCCTACTCCTTACTCCTTACTGCCTACTGGATTCTCCTCTTTCACTTCACCGTTCTCGCAGCGCAGCATTTTTGCCGGGTAACTGTTCACGACCATCATATCATGCGTCGCGACGATCACCGCTCTTCCGTTTTTGGAAATATCACTGAGTAATTTGATGATGCCTGCTGATGTTTCCGGATCCAGATTTCCGGTCGGCTCATCGGCAAGGATCACTTCCGGATCATTGAGCAACGCACGTGCGATGGAAACACGTTGTTGTTCTCCGCCCGAAAGTTCGTGCGGAAGTTTATGACCCTTGGTGGCGAGCCCGACTTTGTCCAGCACTTCGGCCGCGCGCTCATTCATTTTCTTTTTGTCTTTCCAGCCTGTCGCTTTCAGTACGAACAACAGATTGTCGTTGATGCTGCGATCATACAGCAACTGAAAATCCTGGAACACCACGCCGAGTTTTCTGCGCAGGAATGGAATTTCTTTCCGCTTGATCGTGCCGAGATCGTATCCGCAGATCTTCACATTTCCTTTCTGCAGCGGCACATCCACGTACAGCGTTTTAATCAATGAACTTTTTCCGCTTCCCGTTTTTCCAACGAGGTAGATGAATTCGCCTTTGTCGACGTTGAACGTCACATCGTTCAAAACCATGTTGTGCTTCTGGTAAACAGAAACATTCTCCAGTTGTATGATCGAATCAAGTCCCATTCTGCTGCAAACGTATTAAAAAACTGAACGAGTTAAGTTCAAAAAGACTGCGAACGTGAACGCGGAAATTTTCACATTTCTTGACAGTTCGTTTCCTGCATTCGCAATTTGGTAAAGATTCGTAATTCATACAACCCGGCACACCGGTTGTATATACTATAGCTAACATACCGGCGTTAATAACTAACATACTTCCCGCCAAAGCTATCGGACCACCCGTACTAATTTTAGTCGCTAATACCAATCTTAACAGAAGGTAGGATCGTGGTCAGAAATCTCATCATCTTTTTTCTTTTTGTAATTCCATTCACCGGAATTTCGCAGCAGACGCAGGTTTATGTCGCCGACGATGCCGCTTACTTTCACGCGCTCGATCTCTACCAGAAACAGAAATATGTGGAAGCGGAGGAAGAATTCGATCGTTACGCTGATGCACACAAAGGCAAATACGATCTGAATGCGATCGATGCCCAGTATTATGCCGCGATCTGCTCGTACGAACTTTTTCACAAGGATGCGGAAGAGCGATTGAAGAAATTCCTGAACGATTACCCGGAGTCGGTGCATGCGGAAAACGTGATGTTCGAATTGGGTCGATACAATTACCGCAAGAAAAAATACAAGGACGCGCTCGGGTGGTTCGCGAAAATTGACAAGCGCGATCTGCAGCCCGATGAGTTGTCGGAATATTATTTCAAATGCGGATACAGTCATTACGATCTCAACCAGGTGGATTCGGCGAAGGCTGATTTTCTCGAGATAAAGGACAAGGACACAAAATATTCTCCTTCGGCGAATTACTACTATTCGCACATGATGTATGTGGAAGGAAATTACGAGACGGCGTTGCAGGGGTTTCTGAAATTGTCGGGCGATCCTGCATGGGGACCGGTCATTCCTTTTTACATCGCGCAGATCTATTTTCTCCAGAATAAATTCCAGGATGTGATCAATTACGCGCCGCCACTGCTTGATTCTGCAAAACGTGCGGCGGAAATCTCTCATCTCATCGGCGCTTCATATTATCGCCTGAATAAATTCAAAGATGCTGTTCCGTATCTCGAGAAATACCGCAAAGGTGCGTTGAAATATACACGCGACGATTCGTATGAACTCGCTTATGCCTATTACAAATCGGACAGCGTCACTGCTTCTCTGCAGTATTTCCAGGAAGCGATCGCGAATGATTCGGATGCACTCGCGCAGAACGCGTGGTATTATCTCGCCGATGCTTATCTCAAAACAGGAGACAAGCAATCGGCACGAAGCGCTTTCCTTGCTGCTTCATCCATGAAATTCGATCCGGTGATCAGGGAAGATGCCTTGTTCAGTTCGGCGAAACTCAGTTACGAATTGGATTTTTCTCCGTTCAACGAAGCGATCGTTTCACTCAATCAGTACCTGTATGAATATCCGAACACGCCGCGCCACGATGAAGCGTATGAATTGCTCACGAATGTTTACCTGAGTTCAAAGAATTACAAGGAAGCGCTCGATGCGATCTCGAAAATAAAAATGCTCAGCCCCGCGATGCAGGGAACGTACCAGCAGGTCGCGTTCAATTATGGAATTCTCCTCTACCAGAAAAAAGATTATGTGAATGCCGTTGCGGCTTTTGATAAAGCGGCGACATACCCGATCAGCCGCGAACTGAATTCCAACGCGCATTACTGGAAAGCGGAATGCTGGTACAGCAAAGCGTTCGACGCGCACGATTCTCTCGGTTACGGAAAAGCGATCACCGAATACCAATTGTTCCAGGTGACTCCCGGCGCGACGATTCTTCCGAATTACAACACGGCGAATTACAACATCGGTTATTCGTATTTCCAGGAACACGATTGGAGTTCAGCCGCGATCGCTTTCAGAAAATACATCGCGAGCAAAACGGATAATGATAATAACGATCACGTATTCGATGCGTACCTGCGAATGGGTGACGCGTATTTCCGCCTGAAAGATTTTCCGAATTCATCCGACTTCTATTCGAAGGCAGTTGCCACAGCGACTACGACGAGTGATTACAAAGACTACGCACTTTTCCAGGAAGCAATGGCACTCGGTTACCAGGGAAAAGAAAGTGATAAGGCCGCGATGCTGAAAAAAATGCGCGACGATTATCCGAAGTCCGTGTACTTCATACAGGGGCGTTACCAGGAAGCGCGCACGCTGCACGATATGCGCATGTACGATGAAGCGCTCGCCGCTTACCAGGATGTTTACAATTCCGCATTCAAAGCAGATCCGAAGAGTATTCTCGTGGTGTCGTGTTTGAAATACATGGGATTGATCTACCAGACAAAAGGTGACAATGACAACGCGCTCATCGAATACAAGCAAGCGATCACGATGCTGCAAACATCGAAGGGAACCGATTTCAGTGATGTGATGCACTCGATCAAAACGATCTACATCGCGAAAGGGCAACTCGATCAGTGGGAAACGTATGCGGCTTCTGTTGGTTATGCGGAATCAGAAGCAACATCAGACAGTACGGCATTTGTTGTCGCGCAGAAATTCTACAAGGATGGAAATTGTACGGATGCGATCACGCAGGCCGATAAATACATCGCACGTTTCCCTTCGGGAATTTATATTGTGGATGTGCAATACATGCGCGCTGAATGCGAATTCAAGAACAACGATCTTCCTTCTGCGCTCACTTCGTATGTCGCCATTCTCGCGAAAGGAACTTCAAAATACAACGAGCGTTGTCTCGCGCAATCTTCGTACATCTATTACAAGCAGAAAGATTACACGAATGCCGCGATGATGTATGGAAGACTGATCAGGGAATCGTCGAATGCTGATGCGAAGAATGTGGCGAGCGTGAATCTCATGCGTTGCTGGACATTCCTCGGCAATGAAGATTCGGCAGCGTTCTATGCGGCGAAAGCGATCCTCGTTCCGAAAGCGCCGGATGATGTGCTGGGTGAAGCGAATTATCACCTCGGAAAACAGGCGTACAGGAATCTCGACAAAACAGGAGCAGAGAAAAAACTCAAGGAAGTAGAGAAATTGATCCCGAATACAGAGATGGCCGCTGAAGCCCGATTCATTCAGTGCCAGATCATGTACGATAATAAAGCGTACAAGACAGCGGAGAAAGCGATCCTGCGTGAGATCAACGATTACGCGTCCTATTCCCAATGGAGCGGAAGAGGCTGGCTGCTGCTGTCGGATGATTATCTCGCGTTGAAAGACACGTTCCAGGCGAAGAATGTATTGAAGATCTACATTGACAACGGCGACGTTCCGGATCTCATTCAGCAGGCAAAGGACAAACTTTCTGCATTGGAGAATGCCGGTAAGAAGGATAATGGAAAGCAGGAAGAAGATCTCGTGGTGCCAATGGGAAATGACGGAACGAACGATCCAAAAACGGGAGGTGGACAATGAGAACGATGAGGAACAATTCAAAATTATTCACACTAGTTGACAGGACTCTGCGTGATTCGCGAAATCTGCGAGGAACATTTAGAAGAGCAATTCTGGGATGTTTTTTGATTTCCCTGTTTGCGATCCCTGAATTAATGAAGGCGCAAAGCGGAATTCAACTCGAAGCCGTTGGAAGTGTTTCCCCGATCATTCTCGATCACGTTCAGAAAATAAATGATCCGGCGAAAACGAAAGATACTGTTCTGCCAACGCCGCAATTCACCTATCCTGTTCAGACAAAGAAATACGCCACTGTTGTCACGATCGACACGATCAAAGCGGCGAAGATGGGTGCTGAGCCACTGAACAAATTGTATCGCACCTACGCACGTTTCGGTATTGGAAATTATTCCACTATGCTCGGCGAATTCTCCGCATCCAGCCTGCGTTCGAAAACAGGAGCGTGGGGCGTTTATCTTTCACACATCAGTGCAGCAAGCGGCCCGAAAGATGTTCCCGGTGAATTCTCCGGTTATTCCAAACAGGATGTGAACGCCTTCGGAAAAGTTTTCCTGAAACATCACACACTCGGTGGCGATTTTGATTTCAACCGCAATGCGATCTCGGAATACGGTTCAGCAGCCGACACTTCGTTCTTCAAAAAGAATGCGGCTCGTCAGCAGTACAATCTCTATTCGGTGAACGGAGGACTCGTTTCGCATTACACCGATTCCACGATGATCAATCACCAGGTGAACATCGGGTATTATCACTTGAACGATCCGACGAAGACGAACGAGGATAATATCAAACTGGATGTCACCGCGGGAAGATATATCCGCACAGAACACCTGGGCGCCGATCTCGGATTGGATTTCAATCACAACAACAGTGAACACGATACAGCAATGGGAACGATCATGCGTTTCGCGCCGGCGTTCACCACCGAAGGAAATAAATTCAAGGCGAGTGTTGGTTTCGGTTTATTCATCGATCACACTTCTGCATCAACGCTGACGTATTTCCTTCCGCAGGGAGCCGTGAGTTACGACATCATCGATCATTTCATCATTCCGTACGTGCAGCTGACGAATCATCTCGACCGGAATAATT
Source organism: Bacteroidia bacterium (assembly GCA_035496135.1). Classification (GTDB taxonomy): domain Bacteria; phylum Bacteroidota; class Bacteroidia; order Palsa-965; family Palsa-965. The sequence goes on along the minus strand of DATJEX010000137.1, from coordinate 1,394 downwards.
TCCGTTCACTCACCATGGTGAATCCTTACCTGCTTCCTTCCGAAGTGTTCAATACGAAGAATACGCTCAGCAAATATGAATTACAATTGGGATTGAAAGGAAGCCTGGGTGATGATATCAATTACGATGTGCATGTGATGCGAAGAGATCTGAAGAATATGCCGCTGTTCGTGAATACGACGGAAGCGCAGGATGTGTACCGGAATAAATTCACCGTGATCTACGACGACGCGACAGTAGTGAACGTACACGGCGAACTCGGATGGAGGCATCTTCAGAAATTGCAGATCACAGCCACAGGCGATTGGTACAAATACACAATGGCGACTGAAGCACATCCGTGGTATACGCCAACGCTGCGTCTATCACTGAATGCCGATTACAATCTCGAGGATAAGATCGTTGCAAAGCTGAATGTCTATTACCTCAACGGACAATTCGTGAAGCCGGTCGATGTACTTTCAGGAACATCTCCCGAGCTGAAAGGATTGGTGGATGTGAACCTCGGATTGGAATACCGTTACTCTAAATTTCTCTCTGCTTTTCTCAACCTGAATAACCTCGCAAATCAGCGTTACTACCGCTGGTATGGCTACCCGATGCAGAAATTCAATTTCGTAGCCGGACTCACCTATACTTTCTGATATAGCCTGCAGAGCTGTTTGAGCGGTTGCAAAACAGCTCACGGCAGATTTTCCATGTTTTTTCTTTGGAGCGCACCACCATCACATCAAAATTCCTGTGTTCCCGCTACCGCCTTTGGGCGGTAGCGGGGCTAGTCAGGCCGCTTTGAGGCATCTGAATACCACCTTCACTTGCCGCCTGGTAGCCGTTTAAGTGGCCTTAGGATCTGTTTTCATTGGGGAGAAAGGGTTTGGACGTCTGTTGGTCAGCCATCGTCTCCGGCGGGGGCGCACAGATGCCTTTTCAGCCTGTTTTATTGCCCGGGACAAAACCCCGTCCTGCTCGATTTTTAGCCCTCAGAAATGCCTATTTTGAATAGGTAAGAAATATCCCCTGATTTTTAGCCGTCTTTTTGCCCCCGAATCCACTGTTCATTTTTTGAACAATTTGTTGATAAAACAAGCGTTGTTATGGAGAGCTGAATTCGAGGTTTTCCACAGTCAATTTGGTATATTTGTATAAGTAATAAAATCAACTATTCTCCCAATAAAATTATGGACGAAATCGTGAAGGAAAAAGCAGGGTCTGACTACTCTGCAGACAGTATCCAGGTACTTGAAGGATTGGAAGCGGTGCGCAAACGCCCCGCTATGTATATCGGTGATGTTGGTGTGAAAGGTTTGCACCATCTCGTGTATGAGGTCGTGGATAATTCCATCGACGAAGCACTCGCCGGTCATTGCAAAAACATTACGGTCACCATCAACGAA
>DATJEX010000136.1:0-4843 GCA_035496135.1 Bacteroidia bacterium | reverse complement strand
TTCTTCCCTTCATCACCGACGCGCGGAAATTTTTGTACGGCTCGCTGAACCAGATCTGTTTCATGGAAAAATTCTTCACCGATCCCAATCTGTGCGCACCATCTTTATCAAAACAACACGGGACAACGCCGCCATCCCACGTGATCACGCACGAGTGCCACATTCGCCAGCAATGATCCTCTAAATTATTCTTGATCTCCCATTTTCCGTCGGCACGTTTACGGTAACGGGAAAATTCCGCTTCATCCGGGATCAATTCATTTCCGTTCTCGTATTCATACACCTGCGCGGTCTTGATCAATACTTCATCCACGCCCATTTTCTCGGCTAGAATTTTTACTTCTTTCACCTGGTGTTCATTCGGTTTTACCACGAGAAACTGAAAAACAACATGGGGCGTTTTTGAACGCAATTCCTTTTTCGCTGCGAGAATGTTCTTTGTTCCTTCCAGCACTTTATGCAGCTTCCCTCCTATCCTATACGATGAATATGTTTCCTGCGTAGTTCCGTCAATGGAAATGATCAAACGGTCCAGCCCGGATTCAACGGTTTTCTTCGCGGTTTCCTTATCAAGGAAATGTGCGTTGGTGGAAGTGGACGTAAATATTTTTTTGCTGCTCGCGTACTTCACCAGTTCTGTGAACGTCGGATGCAGGTATGGTTCGCCCTGGAAATAAAAATTCAGGTAGAGCAAATGCGATTGCATTTTATCGACCGTTGATCTGAAAAATTCAGGGTCGAGCATTCCCGTGGGACGCGAAAATTTCCGCAAGCCGCTCGGGCATTCCGGGCAACGCAGGTTACACGAAGTTGTCGGTTCGATCGAAACAGCGATCGGCATTCCCCATTGCGCAGGTTTCCTGTTCCATTTCGACCAGTAATACGATGAATAAACTTTCACGGCATTGGTGATCCGGCGAAAAGTGAGGTTTTTCAGAATGGAAATTGCCGGCTGCATTCAATAAAGATAGTCAGTAAACAAAGCGGGCACAAACGATTCCGCCTCAAACCAACTCCATTCACCGCATTCAGATGAGGTGCAACAGGAATCCGAGTACACCCGAGATCGTCACCACCACTGCCGTATCGGGGTTTTTCCAAAGACAAAAACCGAACATGGATGCGAAAATGAAAATGGATTGCCAGTCGTGCGGCGCATTTTTACCAATGACCCAAACCGACACGATGATCATTCCGATGACCGCAGGACGAATACCACGGAAGATGAATTCCACCACCGGTTTCCGTTTGATCCATCCGAGAAATTGTTGCGCGATGAGCATGAGCATGGCAGGCGGAACAAAAATGCTGATCGTGGAAACAAGTGCGCCCCAGATTCCGGAAACTTTGTAGCCGACAAATGCAGCAGTGATCGCGATAGGTCCCGGTGTGATCTGCCCCATAGCGATACCATCTGCGAATTCTTTTGAGGTGACCCAACCGTGCATTCCCACCACAACTTTTTCGATCGCGGGAATGAAAACATATCCTCCACCGAAAAGTGTAACACTCATGCTCGAAAATGTAAGTGAAAGCATTCGCAGTTCCTGCAGAAGCAGCGAAACAGGATGATAGAACAAAACGGCAAATCCAACAGCGAACATCACACCCGTCATGATGATCGGCCAATACGATCTTTTTGAAACATGTGTTGGCTCCAATGGTTTCAGGTCAGAGCGCTTCAGAAAAAAATAACCGAGTAGTCCCGACACCACAACAATTCCCAGTGTGACAAGGGCTCCTTTCAACAACAGTACAAGCGCGCCGGCTACAACAAGAATGATCAGCTGCAGAACATTTTTCACGCTTTTTCGCGCGAGGACCCACGCGGTGTACGCGATCACGGCGGCAACACCGGGCAATAGTCCGCTGAAAACGGAACCCATGATCGGATTCTGTCCGTAACGGAAATAAAGTTCAGAGAGTCCGCAAACAAGAATGAAAGCCGGGAGAAGGATTCCCGTGAGCGCCACTATCGCTCCGGTCATTCCTCGCATCGCAAATCCACAAGCCGTTACGACATTACTCGCAAGCGGGCCGGGAAGAACATTTCCGACCGTGGTAATGTCGAGCAGGTAATCATCAGAAAGTATTTTTCTTTTTTCGCAGAGTTCCTTTCGCACCGCAGCCACCAGTGCAATGTTCCCGCCAAATGCAATGGCTCCGGTTTTCAGGAAAATGAGAAAGATGCGGAAGAGGGAAATCTGCATGAAGCAAATTTCGGAAGAATAATCATCAGGGGAAGAATTAATTTCCCGAGGGCGGAGGTACCTGCTGATAGAACTGCTTGTACCGGTCCATCATTTTCTTATTGTAAGCGCGGTAATCGAATTTGAAACGGATCATGACATTGTAAGAGAGCCCGGAAAAATCCTGCTGCGTTAGCGTATTACCCAGGCTGCAGGTATAACGATAAGATGCTCCGCCGCCAAGGCTCACTGATTTCCACAAATTGACGAACGCATTCACGCCGCCGGAAAAATACATGAGCGAATAATCATATTCCGTGACCTGGTGATTGAGAAGGGTCGAGTTGAATCCGGCGATCATATTATGATCAGCTTCGAATGTGGTGTCCCATCTTGCCGCCATTCCGAAACCTACACGGAGCGGAACAGAAAAGTTGATGAGTTTCTTCGGCTTGATCAGCGGTTCGATCTTCAATCCCATTCCCAGGTAAGTCGCTGTTTTGGGATAACTGGAAGTTGGAGTGAATGAATTGTAAGTGTGATTTCCCCCATCCAGGTCAAGTCCGATCGCGATCCTGTTGTCAAACGCAAGTCCGAACATTTCATAGTACATCGCTCCCAAACCATCACCTTTTCCGAAATTGATCCGTTCGTATCCCATGGAGAACTGGACATAGGATAATTTCATGTTTTTGAAAAGATAATGTGTCGTGTCGTCGCTTTGCGCTGAAAGCGAATACACACCAAGGAAAAGTGACACAACGGCGAAAAGTTTTTTCATGGGAATCTCTTTAAGTGAAAGACGGCCATTGGCCGGGACGTTGCCCGAAACAGGGTTCAAAAGTACCAGTTCAGGAACGACCTTCATTGACAAATATTGTGCCCAAATACCCCCAAAATCCTTACTTTTAATCCCTGTATCCACTCCCTTGTCAGAGGGCTTTTTCGGCAGATACAGACCAAGAATTTATGTGGGAAAAACTTTCGCATTTCATCCTCCGCCAGCGCGTCGCCATTCTCGTCGTCATGCTGCTGGTCACCGGCTTTATGGGATGGATGGCAAAAGCGCATCTTGAGCTTTCCTACAAATACGCGCGCGTATTGCCGGTGGATGATTCCATGTACATCGCGTACGAAAAATTCAAAGCGAAATACGGAGAAGACGGGAATGTACTGGTGATCGGTTTCAAAGACACCAATATGTTCCAGCTGAGTAAATACCAGGGCTGGTATGATCTCACCGATTCCATCAGCAGGATCGAAGGGATCGAGAATGTGATGTCGACCGCGCGGTTGTACAACATGAAGATGAACGATTCGATCGACATGTTCGATGTTGTTCCTGTTGTTTCACGAAGGCCCGAAACACAGGACGAATGCGACAGCCTGAAAAAAGTGATCATGCATCTTCCATTTTATGAAGGACTCATCCTGAATAAAAAGGAAATGGCCACGGTGATGGCTGTGACGTTCACGCAGAAAGACCTGAATACGAAAAACCGTCTCGCGATCGTAAACAGGATCAGGAATCTCACACAAACGTTCGGGGAAAAATACAACATTGCTATTTCGGGAGTGGATGCCAATGGAAATGGCACGATCGAAGGCAGTGAACAATCGCGCATTCACGTTTCCGGCATGCCGTGGATCCGTTCCGAATACATGCGCAAGATCGCTGGCGAATCTTCCATGCTGCTTATTCTTTCCATTCTTGCAACAGCGCTCATCCTCTTCATCTTCTTCCGTTATTTCAACGCGGTCTTCTTCTCGCTCATCATCGTCATCATCGGCCTTATCTGGTCGCTCGGAACTATCGCACTTTTCGATTACAAGATCACCGTACTCTCCGGACTCATTCCATCGCTCATTGTCATCATCGGAATCCCGAATTGTATTTTTCTCATCAACAAATACCAGGAAGAACTGGTAGCGCACGGAAATAAAACACGGGCCCTTGCACGAATGGTGCAGAAAGTCGGCCTTTCGAATTTTCTCGCGAACATCACCACTTCCATCGGCTTCGGCGTTTTCTATTTCACGAACAGTTCACTGCTTGTTGAATTCGGTGTTGTAGCGGCGATCAACGTGATGACAACTTATTTCATCGCGCTTGTGCTCACTCCTATCGCGTTCAGTTACCTGCCTCCGCCGAAAGCGAAGCAGATGAAACACCTGAGCGGAACACGCATCAACAGGTTGCTGGCATGGGTCGACAGACTCGTTCATCATCACCGTCCCGCCATTTACATCACGATCGCCATCGCCACGCTCATCGCAGGACTCGGATTCTTCAAAGTAAAAGTGAACGGATACGTGGTGGATGATCTTCCGCAAAAGGATCCGATCTATGTCGACCTGAAATTCTTCGAGAAAAATTTCAACGGGATACTTCCGTTCGAGATCGTGGTGGAAGTGAAACCACAATTGACCGACAGTATCCGGAAAGATTACGCTGCGAAAGGAATAAAGATCAACCCGGATGATTTCGCCGCCGATACGCTCGGCCCGAAAAATATTTTCCTGCCGGATGGAGAAGTGTTGTTCTCGATCGACACGATGGAGAAATTCATTTCGGCCCGACCGGAATTCTCGAAGGCTGTCTCTGTGACCGAAGCGATCAAGTTTGCCAACCAGGCATTGTCGAATGGAAAGAG
>DATJEX010000135.1:0-2979 GCA_035496135.1 Bacteroidia bacterium | reverse complement strand
ATCGCGGTGAATTTATCCCCGTAAAAAAAGACAAGTCCTTCGGAGAACGTTCCGAACCAGGTGTTGCCCTGCCGGTCGGATGTGATGCAGGTGACGATATCATCATCAAGTCCGTTCTGTTTGTTGTAGATCTTGAACGCGCTTTTCGTGTAATGGATCACACCACTTCCCCATGTTCCCAGCCAGATGTCGCCGAACATATCCTTGTGAATGCACGAAAAATTATCGGTCCTGATCTTCTCGGGAAGAATAAGTTTGTTCACGACGTTTCCATCGAAAGAAAAAAGGCCATCGTTCGATGTCGCGATCCAGATCTCTCCGTCTTCCAGCTCCGTCACACCGCGGACATGATCGTTCGCCAGTTTATCCTGGTCAGGGAAATTCTCATTGGTAAAAACTTTATTGTTTTCGGTGAGTCTCCACAATCCGTTTTCCTTCGTGCCGATCCAGAGTTTATTCTTTGAATCAAAATAAGCGCAGCTCACCTGCAGCGCATCGATGGGTGTGGAAGTGATGATGCGGTTGAATTTTCCTTTCACAAATGAAAGCACACCCTTGTCCGTCGCAAGAATAACAACACCTTCTTCATTTTTAGCAATCGCAGAAATAGTTCTTCCCTTTTCAGAAGCAGGGAATGCCGAAAGCGAGAATTTTCCTTTGTTGTAGACCGCGACGCCGCTATCTGTAGCAAGCAGAATTCCCTGTTCATTCTCCGAGATCGCCGTCACCATGTTTCCGGGAAGACCGTTCGTTGCGTCGAAGTTCTCGAACTCCGTTCCGTCAAATCGCGAAGCGCCCGCTTCTGTTCCGATCCACAGATAACCTTCCTTGTCCTGGAACACGCACGAAACTTTCGCTTCGGCAAGACCGTCACGAACAGAATATTTCAGGAAATTATATTGCTGTGCACCTGCGATGAAAGCCGCGAAAAGAAATACCGCTGACAGTATTCGTCGCCTTGCTTTCGCGATAATAGTACAATGTAACAGCATACGGGAGGAGAGCCGTTTAAAGATAGGGATTAGTAGGGAGACAGCAGACGGGAGCCCGGAGTATTTTTTGCAGTGAAATGCTCACTGAAAAACGTGACCAATTCACTTCAGCATGCGCTTCACCACATAATAGAAAACACCAAGCCCGGCGAGACTTGCGATCAACAGCAGGATCGTCTGCCACGGTGTTGGATGTAACAATTCGTGATGCTGGGTATCCTCCACTTTGATAACGTTGAACGGTTGCACACCGAGATTCTTTTCGAGGAAAGAAAGTTCTTCGTCGAATGACAATTTCCGTTCCTGCGCATAATGATCATTCGCCATATCATCGATCTTCATGCGGCTCAGGCTGCAGAAATGCACAACCGCTTTCCCGTATTCAAAATACGTAGCGTAAATGATCCAGGTCTGGTCGGGTGCGAAACTGAGTGAACAATCCGAAGTGCAGTCGAACTGAATTTCTGTCGACTCAAACGCTTTTCCCTTGTAAAGTTTGGTGATCAGGAATTTCACCTGCGATTCTTTGGAGCATCCGGAAACGGCGACAACTTTTCCCGTGAAGATGAGATCGTATTTCGCCAGTTCGGCAACCGTCAATGGTTCGTCGTCGCACGTACACGCGAATGCACGGAAAGAAAAAGAAAGGAGAATGAAAAGGAGGAAGTAGCGCATCACAGGGCGGCAAAATCAAAATCACGAACGAACTTTTCGGCAGCGGCAATGTCCGGATACATTTCCCGGTCGGTGGACAAAAACGAAACAACTTCACGGAACGACTTATGCATTTTTGAAATAGAAGAAGATGTTTCCAGCTTTTCCAGCTCCATGCGCATGTCGAGTGCCTGTGCGGATGTGTACAGTTCAATTCCCAACACGCGCTCCGTATTGCGCACCACGCGCCCGCATTTCGTCGCCGCATTCGCACCCATACTCACGTGATCTTCCTGTCCATTGGAGGAAACGATAGAATCGACAGAAGCCGGCGTGCACAATTGTTTATTCTGACTCACGATCGATGCGGCAGTGTACTGCGGGATCATGAACCCGGAATTCAATCCGGCATCGGTCACGAGCATCGCAGGAAGTCCGCGTTTGCCCGAGATAAGAAGATATGTTCTGCGTTCCGAGATATTCGCAAGCTCTGCCAAAGCAATGGCCAGGAAATCCAGTGCGATCGCCAATGGTTGCCCGTGAAAATTTCCACCGGAAAGAATTTCATCGTCTTGTGGAAACAAAGTCGGATTATCGGTAACGGAATTTATTTCGGTGAGGAAAACTCTTTCCGCATAAGCGACCGCATCGCGCGACGCACCATGCACCTGCGGGATGCAGCGGAAAGAATACGGATCCTGCACGTCATATTTTTTATCACGCGGTTTATTCGCGATCGGACTTTTCTCAATGAGATCAAGCACGCGTGAAGCCGTTTGAATTTGTCCCGGATGAGGACGGATATCATGCAGGCGCGGATCGAATGGTTCTTTCAATCCGTCAAATGCATCAAGCGACATCGCTCCGATCGCATCGGCTGCTTCGAGAATATTTTTCGCGTGAATGAGATTCCATATTCCCCATGCGCTCATGAATTGCGTTCCATTGAGAATAGCGAGTCCTTCCTTCGCCATGAGCTGAACAGGTGAAAGATTTTTCTCCGCGAGAACTTCAGCTGCCGGACGGATCGTGCCGTATTCATTTATCTCTCCTTTTCCAATGAGCGGAAGAGCAAGATGTGCGAGTGGAGCAAGATCGCCCGAAGCGCCGAGTGAACCGTTCTCGTAAATAACAGGGAGAATATGATTGTTCCAGAATGAAATGAGTAATTGAACAGTCGCCAATTGCACACCGGAATTTCCGTGAATGAGTCCCTGGATCTTGAGCAGCAACATCAATCGAACGACTTCCACCGGGATCATATCTCCTGTTCCGCAAGCGTGCGACATCACGAGATTGGATTGCAGTTGTGATAATTGCTCGCTGGAAAATT